>CAYOLQ010000012.1:9996-54312 GCA_964404825.1 uncultured Chitinophaga sp. | reverse complement strand
TTTGGCTTTAAAACCTAACCGCGATTATCCGGCAAAACAAAGTTAATTCAGAAATCAGGCTAAACAAAATTCTGCAGAGCTTTGTTATAATGTCAAATAAACTGGTTAGACAAAAGGAAATGATAATTATTCTTGAGCTTATTGTAACATTGACCCTTGTTTCCGGAACGTATCAAAATAAAACGGATAATATGACATTAGAACAGAATTACGAAATTGCAACTCTTGGGAGTGGATGCTTCTGGTGCACGGAAGCTGTTTTTGAAGGTGTAAAAGGCGTTATCTCGGTTGAGTCAGGTTATTCAGGCGGCTTTGTTAAAAATCCCTCTTATCGCGAAGTATGCAATGGAACAACCGGGCACGCGGAGGTAGTTCAGGTCAGGTTTAATCCTACGATTATTACCTATAACGAAATTCTTGAGATCTTTTTCGTAAGCCATGACCCCACCAGCCTCAATAAACAGGGAGCGGATATTGGAACCCAGTACCGTTCGGTAATTCTTTACCATAATTTGAAACAGAAAGCAATAGCGGAGCAGTTTATGAAGGAACTTACAAAAAAGGCAGTGTATGACAAACCGGTGGTCACTCAATTGGTTGAGTTTACAGCCTTTTATGTTGCTGAGAAATACCATCAGGACTATTTTGCAAACAATCCGAATGAAGCATACTGTTCCTATGTGATTCGACCAAAACTCGAAAAATTCAGAATAAAATATAATGACATGCTCAAATAGTTTTTTATTTGGATCAATATAAAATACATTAGAATTATATTTATGCCTGATTGAAAAATCCTGATAAGAATATAATTACCTGTTTCGAAAAAATTGCCCGATAAAAGTGAAGAACCTTTTAATCTTTATATTCCCTTTATTTTTCCAATCAGTCGATTACCGGGCTGTATTTTCAGATGATTATAAGCGGGCATATGATTTTATTTCGCGTAATTCTGATTTAATAATTGAATATTCGGATTCTCTGAACAACGATCCTGAAATTATTATCCCTGTCCTTTTCCCCGAAGCAATCAGGTATTCAATAATCAGTAACTTTCTGGAAACAAAATCCTTAGAGCTTGCTTACGTTTATTCCGGTTCTGCTGATTTCTCAATCGGTTATTTTCAGATGAAGCCCTCGTTTATAGAGAATCTCGAAAAGACGATAATCAGACATCCCGGGATTCTTTCAAAATACGACAGCCTGATATTTTCTGATAACTTCTCCCTGCAAGATATTCGCAGAAAAAGAATTGAAAGACTTAAAAGCCTGGAATACCAGATTGTTTATGCCAACTGCATGTTTGAAGTTCTTAAAATAATGTACCCTGAGGTCTTTACGTATGATAAACCCTATCAAATCAAATTTATAAGTACTGCTTTTAATCATGGTTTTCTTGCCGGTCGGAAAGAAATTCTGGAATATACAAACAAAGCCTTTTTCCCATTTAACGGAAAAAACAAAACAGAGAAATATGTTTACAACGAGATATCTCTTTATTTTTACCACCACGATCTTCCCCGGATTATCAGCAAAAATCAATAACTTTGCAAAATCAGTTTTAACCCATCATTTTGTATTATGAACTTCCTTTCTGCTGAAAATTTATCAAAATCATACGGAGAAAGGATGCTTTTCCGGGGAATTAATCTGGGACTAAGCAAGGGCGACAAAATGGCTATGGTTGCTGCAAACGGAGCTGGCAAAACAAGTATTTTACGGATTCTTGCCGGCACAGATAATCCCGATGAAGGTAAAGTAGCCATTCGTAAAGGAATCAGGCTGGGTTTTCTGGAACAAGACCCTTTACTTGACATAGATGTTTCTGTTTCAGAGTACATTAAAACAGCAGGTTCAGAAATTCTTACTGCTATAAGAGAATACGCAATAGCTTCTGAAAACCAGTCCTCTTTGCATACTCCTGAAACTGAAAAGGCCCTTGCTTCTGCTACAGCCAAAATGGACCACCTTCATGCATGGGATTATGACAGAAGAATGATTCAGATTCTCGACCGATTCAGCATTACCAATCTGGAACAAAGAGTAAACACACTTTCTGGCGGACAGAAAAAACGGCTCGCTCTTGCACTTTTATTGCTTGATAGTCCTGAGTTATTATTACTCGACGAGCCTACAAACCATCTGGATATCAATATGATAGAATGGCTTGAAAAGTATCTTCAACAAACGGGAATTACTTTTCTGATGGTAACTCATGATCGCTATTTTCTTGACCGTGTATGCAATAAAATACTCGAAATTAGTAACGAAAAGCTGTTTATGCATCATGGAAACTATAGTTATTTCCTTGAGAAGAAGGCTTTGAGGGAAATTGCAGAGAATACTGAAATTGAAAAGGCGGGAAAACTTATGAAGTCTGAGCTGGAATGGATCAGGCGAATGCCTAAAGCACGTACTTCCAAGTCAAAATCCCGAATTGATGCGTTTTATGAAACCAAAGACAAAGCAAACAGTGGTAAAAGGCAGCAGGAATTAAAGCTTGATATTAAGATGAACAGGATGGGGGGAAAAATTCTCGAACTTAAAAACCTCACCAAAACATACCCTGGCATAAAAATCATCGACAATTTCAGTTATTCCTTTTTGCGTGGTGAACGAATTGGAATCATAGGAAAAAACGGAGTTGGCAAATCAAGTTTCCTGAACCTGCTGATTGGTATTGAAAAGCCGGATTCCGGGAAAATTGAGAGCGGGGAAACGATCGTTTTTGGTTATTATAAACAGGATGGAATAATACTTAAGGATGATAAAAGAGTAATTGATGTTGTAAAGGATATTGCGGAAATTATTATGCTGAATGATGGTAAAAGCTTATCCGCCTCGCAGTTTCTGCAACATTTCATGTTTCCTCCCGAAATGCAGTATTCTTATGTGTCAAAACTCAGCGGGGGAGAGCGTCGCAGACTTTACCTGCTTACTGTACTGATCAAAAATCCTAACTTTCTTATTCTTGACGAACCTACGAATGATCTGGATATAGATACCCTGAATAAAATTGAAGATTTTCTTTCCGGTTTCGGGGGATGTCTGATCCTTGCCACACACGACCGGTACTTTCTTGATAAGCTGGTTGACCATATATTTATTTTTGAGGGAGATGGTAAAGTATCCGATTTTACCGGAACCTATTCAGAATATAGGCTGGCTGCCGCAAGAGATGCAGAAACTGATAAAAAATCCATTAATTCAGAAATACCTTCAAAAGCAAAAGTAAAACAAAATACCACTGACGATAGGAAAAAACGTAGTTTCAAGGAAAAGCAGGAGTATGAAAAGCTTGAGGTTGAAATAGAATCGCTCGAAAAGGAAAAATCACAACTTGAGCAACTTCTGAATTCCGACGAAAATGATTATGAAAAGCTCCAGCAGATGTCTTCAAGAATTGCAGAAATTATAAAATTGCTTGATGAAAAAGTCTACCGCTGGCTTGAGATTGATGAAATATCAGGTTGATATGTTCATTTTATGTTAATTAGTTCGTTTTACATATTTTCACTATTACATCAAATATTCTTACAAAAAGTAAGTTAATCATCTAATTTACTTACAATTTCTTTGATTTTAATAATTATTTCTTCTGATTTATATTTTCTTTCCAAATATTTGTCTATTTTCGTGCACGTTATTGGAAATAGAATTTAGTTAGGAATAATTAAAACTTAAATTATGTGTGGTGTAGTCGGAGTATTTGATTTGAAACAGAAATCAGCAGATTTGCGTCCTAAAGTTTTACAGATATCGAAGAAAATCCGTCATCGCGGTCCGGATTGGTCAGGAATATGGTGCGGTGAAAATGCTATCCTGGCCCATGAACGTTTGTCCATAGTAGATCCGGCATCTGGCGGACAACCTCTGAAAAGTAAGGATGGCCAGCTGATTCTGTCTGTAAATGGCGAAATATATAATCATCAGGAAATACGTGAGAGTCTGAATGGTTCATACGAATTTCTCACTCATTCCGATTGCGAAGTTATTCTGGCTTTATACAGACAGAAAGGAATAGACTTCCTCGAAGATCTCAATGGAATTTTTGCTTTTGCTCTTTATGATAACGAAAGGGACCAGTATCTGATTGCCCGTGATCCAATTGGCGTTATTCCTTTGTATATGGGCTGGGATCAGTTCGGAAACTTCTTTGTAGCCTCGGAACTTAAATCTCTTGAAGGGGTATGCAATAAAATACAGGAATTCCTTCCGGGTCATTATCTTTTCAGTAAAGATGGAGTCTTGAAACGCTGGTACACAAGAGACTGGATGAATTACGATTCGGTAAAAGACAATCCAACTGATCTCAATGATTTAAAAAATGCTCTGGAAGCATCGGTTCACCGGCAACTCATGTCTGATGTTCCTTATGGCGTTCTGCTTTCAGGAGGACTTGACTCTTCAGTAGTTTCGGCAATTGCAAAAAAATATGCGGCCCGCCGGATTGAATCTCATGATAAAAAAGATGCCTGGTGGCCTCAGCTGCATTCTTTTGCAGTTGGATTACCGGGTTCCCCTGATCTTGCTGCTGCCCGAAAGGTAGCTGACCACATTGGTACCATCCACCATGAAATAAATTTTACGGTTCAGGAAGGCCTTGATGCCATTCGTGACGTAATTTACCATCTTGAAACATACGATGTAACTACCATTCGCGCATCCACACCGATGTACCTTATGGCCAGAGTTATTAAGTCCATGGGGGTTAAGATGGTGCTTTCAGGAGAAGGTGCTGATGAAATTTTCGGCGGTTATCTCTATTTCCACAAAGCTCCTGATGCCAAATCCTTCCATGAAGAAACTGTACGTAAAATTAGTAAACTCCACCTTTATGACTGTCTCAGAGCAAACAAATCCCTCGCAGCATGGGGAGTAGAGGGTAGAGTTCCTTTTCTTGACAAGGAATTTATGGATGTTGCCATGCGACTCAACCCTAAGGATAAAATGGCCATTGATGGGAAAATGGAAAAATGGGTATTGAGAAAAGCTTTTGAAGATTATCTGCCGGCCAGTGTCGCCTGGCGTCAAAAGGAACAATTTTCCGATGGAGTCGGATATTCCTGGATTGATACTCTTAAAGTTGTAGCATCCGAAAAAGTCACTGATGAACAATTAGCCAATGCAAAATTCCGGTTCCCGATAAATCCCCCCATGTCAAAAGAGGAGTACCATTATCGTACAATATTTACCGAGCATTTCCCATCCGACTCAGCAGCTTCCTGCGTACCCTCTGTGCCTTCAGTAGCATGTAGTACTCCCGAAGCACTTGCCTGGGATGCATCTTTTAAAAATAACCCGGACCCCTCAGGCAGATCAATAAAAAGCGTACATGTCGACTCCTATAAATAGATAAAATCATTCGTTTTGAATCAAATATTAAAAAGAACTGAATGATCTATGGGATTTTAAAATAATATTTCTAATTTCATCCTTCGTTTGTACTATGCATTAATTGCATATGTTCGTTGCCGGATTTAATGTTCGCTTAATTATACCCCTAAAAAAACCTGACGGATGAAATCGAAATATTCCATTATTGTAAGTATTCTTGTCCTGACATCAATTTGCTTTTTTTCATGTAAAAAGGAAGAATCCGACGCGGAAAAACAGGCGAAACTGAATTCTGAAATTATGGAATGGATGTATGATGCCATGGACGAAGTATATTTCTGGAATTCTACAATTCCTGCCTATTCTCTGGTTAAAAACGAAACTGATCCTAAAGCATTCTTCGAAAGCCTTATTTATACTCAGGAAGATCGCTGGTCATGGCTTACAGAAGATTATGCTGCTCTTATGGAGGACTTTGATGGAACTCCAACTTCAATGGGAATTTCTCCTGCATTCGGTAGATTTTCAGGTACTGATAAAGTATTTATTGTAGTCGAATATGTGTACCCGGGATCTCCGGCAGACAGGGCAGGTATTGAACGCGGCGACATTATAATTAAAATTAATGGCGCTGAACTTACCACTGCTAATTATTATGATTTGTTCGGCCAAAACAGTTATACTGTAACATTAGGGCATTATTTTAATGGTTCTATATCTGAATCCTCAAATGTGGTAAGCCTTACAGCTGAGATTATTGATTCAAATCCAATTGTTTTTGATACCATTCTGGAAATCAATAGCCATAAAATTGCATATATGGTTTACGTCGAATTTATTTCAGGAGAAAATGATATCCTTCTGGATGATTTCGGAATGCAAATAGATGATTTTAAAAGTAAAGGTATAACAGATCTTATTATCGACCTGAGGTATAATCCGGGAGGTGAAATTACAGCTGCAAATTATCTGGCCTCCTGCCTCGCTCCTCCATCGGTAGTTTCTGACAAGGAAATTTTTGTAGAATTCATTTATAACCCTGAGATACAGTTGTATTTCGAAAATTATTATGGCCCTAACTCTGAAAACTTAGTTAACCGGTTTAAAAGTACTGGTCATAATATTGACTTGAACCGTGTATATTTTATTGCTTCGGATAATTCTGCATCCGCAAGCGAATTACTAATGATTGGACTCGAACCTTATATGGAGGTTATTCAGGTTGGTGACACAACCTACGGTAAGTATACCGGAGCCTGGGTTCTTGCAGATACAAATAAACCTCCGAAACATAATTGGGCAATTGTGCCTATTGTTAGCAAATATTCAAATTCAGCAGGTTTTACTGACTTTAAAAATGGATTATATCCTGATTATGCTCTTGATGATGAATTATTAGGAGCAAAGCAGTATGGTGATTTGGAAGATCCTATGCTGGGAAAAGCCGTTGAACTCATTACAGGCAATCCCGCTCCGCTTAAAAAATCTTTTGCTAATCCGATGCCTTACGAAAGGCTCAGAAATCCCTCGCAAAACATTAAAACAAACCTTTTTCTGCCTAAACCAAAATACAAATAGTATTGCACCAATTCTGAATTCTGAATTCTAAATTCTAAATTCTAAATTCTGAATTCTAAATTACAATAGCTGTATCCCATCCTCTCCGATGAGTATTTTTTTCAATTTATATAGTGCTCCGATGGACTTTTTAAACGTTTTCTTACTTTCACCAAAGGCCTCATAAATTGCTTCAGAACTACTTTTATCGTTCAAGGGAAGGAAGCCGGCATTTATCCTGAGTTCTGCAAGAATTCTATCTGCGAGATGATCAATTTTTTCATAGCCGGGTTTGTTAAGACAAACATCAATTTTTTGATCTGCTCTGATTTTTTTAATAAACGCTTTTAATCTCTGTCCCCGGTCAATATGTGAAAAAATTTCATTTGCATATATTACGCCGGTGTGCATGTTATTAATTATTACCTTATAACCTAATTCTGTCTGGTTGGCTATTAAAATTTCAACTTCCTGATTTTCTGTGTATTCATGTGGAGTTGTATCCAGAAATTTCTCTATTCTTGCACTCGCAACAATCCGTTGAGTGGTCTCATCAATATATACTCTGACAATATACTTTTTACCTTGTTCCATTCTTACCTGTTGCTCGCTGAACGGAACAAGGAGATCTTTCATTAATCCCCAATCCATAAATGCACCCATCCTGTCAATTGCTTTGACTTTTAACAGGGCAAACTCACCCACCTTAACATATGGCATCTCTGTTGTGGCAATGAGCCTGTCCTCTGAATCTTTATATATAAAAACATCAATATATTCATCAATCTCAAACTTCTTTGGAAGGTAACGGGTAGGTAACAATATTTCTCCGGCCTCATATCCATCCAGATATAATCCAAAATCTACCGTTTTCACTATTCTTAAATTGTTAGTTTTTCCAATTTCAATCATGTGTAAGTTCTTTTATTTGCAAATGTACCTCAATAATCTAAATTTACACCCTTGAGAAAATCTTTTGTATCCACCTAAACTTGCTAATCTGGATGGCAACTGACAAAAAATAAGGATTAAATACATTTATTTGGAGATTAAAACTTCTTAATGCAATTTTACCAATACATTTATCGTTAAAAAAAGTGATACCAAACAATAGCAATAACTCCTTTATCATGAAGTTAAAAAAATATTTTTTTTCGGTTCTGACCTTAGCCTGCTTATGTTCTATTGAACTTATTGCACAGGATCAGCAACAGGAAACTCAAACACAGACAACCACACAGGAAGTACAAACCCAGCAGGAGCAGTCTAAACCTGCAGCCCAAACATCATCTGCTCCAAAACCAAAAGTTTTCCCGGATGATTTGAGTATTACAGATCAGTTTTCCTTTGCTATCGATAAATCAAGTAATTTCCAGGACTATAAGGTCATTAAACAGACCTGGGTTACAAAACTCAGAGCTAATACTTTAGACACACTTCAATCCCTTAAAGTAAACCTTAAGAATACAAAAGAAACTGTTGATACCAAAAACAAAGAAATTGATTTGTTAAATGCAGAGGTAAGCACACTGCAAACCGAATTAAAAGAGAAAAATAGTTTCAGTCTGTTAGGGATCATGTTAAGTAAATCTGCCTACGATAGTATTATGTGGTCCATAATTGGAGGACTTCTTGTGGCTCTGGGTTTTATGTTTGCTGCATTTCGCAGGAGTTATGCTGTTACTCTCCAGACAAAAAAGGATTTAAATGAAGTAAAGGATGAATTCGAGAACTTTAGGAAAAAAGCTTTAAAAAGCAAAGAGGAGGCTGTTCGGCAACTTTTTGATGAATTGAATAAGTATAAAAGTAAAAAATAAGTATATTGTTCTTTGTAATATCAAAATTATCCTAAAATGAAAAGAAGAGATTTTCTAGCCACATCAACCCTTCTTGGTGCGTCAATTCCATTAGGAATCACTCCATTAATGTCTTCATGCACTTCCTCGGACAAAGGGAGTAGTGAACAGTTTTCACCTGAACAACTTGGAATATTCTCATTTGTTCCCCAGGCACCAGACGGTAAACCAATAAAAGCTGCTTTGGTTGGATGTGGCGACCGCGGAACCGGTGCAGCATTCAACTTCTTAAAGGCAGGTAATGGATTATCAATAATTGCTTTAGGCGATTTGTTTCAGGACAGGCTTACCAATTGCCGTGAGAAGCTGGCTAAAGAAAAAAACAATATTGTTGCTGATGATATGTGTTTTTTGGGTTTCGATGCAATTCATAAGGTACTGGCTCTTGATATTGATGTGGTATTAATTTGTACTCCTACTCACTTTCATCCTGAACATCTTAAAGCAGCAGTTGCTGCAAATAAGAATGTATTTATGGAAAAACCGGCTGCAGTTGATCCGGTTGGGATACGTACAGTAATGGTTGCTGCCAGACAGGCTGAATCTGCAGGACTTACCATAGTCACTGGAAATCAGCGCAGGCACCAGCGTGATTACTGGGAAGCATATCTTCAAATTAAAAACGGTGCAATAGGAGAGGTCCTATCGGCAACAGCTCACTGGAATCAGGGTGCCTTGTGGAACAAAAAGAAACGCCCCGAATGGTCAGATATGGAATATAATATCCGTAACTGGTTCAACATAAAATGGCTCAGTGGGGATCATCTGCTGGATCAGGGTATTCATAATATTGATATTGCTACATGGTTTACAGGAATGCTACCTGTTAAGGCCGTGGGATACGGTGGGAGAGCAAGAAGACTTACCGGTGATATTTTTGATTTTTTCAGTGTCGATTACCGTTATGCCAATAATAAACGAATGATGGCAACTGCCCGTCAGATTGATGGATGCGACAATAATGTTTCTGAATCGATTTTGGGAACCAAGGGTGTTTTATATACCGACGGAGGAATGAGAATTGAAAATTTTCAGGGTGAGGTAATCTGGAAATATGATTATGAAGCTAACCCTGTAAAGAACGCCTACGATCAGGAACATGTTCATCTGGTAGAATCGATCCGCTTAAATAAAAAAATAAATCAGGCTGAAGCCCTTGCAAATAGTACCATGGTGGCTATTTTAGGACGGGAAGCTGCATACACCGGCAAAGTAATAACATGGGATGAAATTATGTCTTCCGACTTGCGCTATGGTCCAACCGAGTATGTCCTGGGCCCTTTACCTGAGTATACCGAAGGAGTTGCACCTATACCTGGCAGGTTTCCCGGAGCTCCTCTTTAAGGTTATGGCTTAATTAATTCAGTTTATACTTAAAACAAAATTCCTTTGAATGTAATTATTCAGACTCTTCAACCCGAATGGATCAGGTTGTCAATTGTCTGAATAATTACATTTATACTTTTCATTCAATATGATGGCAAAAAAGATCTTTTCAACAATTTGGCTTCCAATTCTTTTAACCGGAACAATCATTGGCATCCTCTTAACTTTGGGAGGAAAAAGCGCTCTACGATATACAAGTACTAATGAATATTGTCAGTCTTGCCATATCCATGTTAACGCCGATGAATCCTGGAAAAAATCTTCTCACTATCATAATGAAAGCGGAATAAGAGTTGGTTGCGTTGATTGTCATCTGCCCCCGGAAGGTAGTTTTAATCACTTCAGAACCAAGGTAAAAACTGGTTTACACGATTTATATGCATATCATTTTAAGGATAGTTCTTCATTTAATTGGGAAAGTAAGGGACAGCTTGAATACGCTGTAAAAATTGTTTTTAACGAATCATGTATAAGATGCCATCAGAATCTTTTTCCAAAAGGATTGTCAAACGACGGTGGAACTGCACATCTCTATTATGAACAGAAGGCAGAAGCGTTAAACCTTCAATGTATAAACTGTCATCTTGATGTAGGACACTTCAACCCGGATTACAAGCATTCCAAAATGACCGGGATACCCGTAACCCTTGACAAATCGCATAAAATTTTCACTGAATCTGCAAAAATTTCTGACTTCACAGATTTTACTGAACAAATTCCCAACACAGCAATCTCTTTTAAGATGCTAGCCATAAAAGGTGGAACCTTTTCTATGGGAAGTCCTGCTGACGAAGCTTTTAGAAAAGATGATGAAGGTCCTCAACGCAAAATTACCCTTTCCCCATTTTTTATGGGAGAAGTTGAAGTTACCTGGAATGAGTTCTGGACATTTTATAGCTCAACATTGTCTGAGGGTCGTATTGATCCGATCAAAATTTTTGAGCACAATGCAGGAAACCCCGATGCCATAAGCGGCCCAACTCCGCCTTTTGGTATTCCTGATCAGGGATGGGGTGGCGGTAATCGTCCTGCTATTACGATGACGCACTATGCAGCTCAAACCTATTGTCAATGGTTATCGAAAGAAACTGGTAAAAGATACCGCCTTCCAACTGAAGCAGAATGGGAATTTGCCTGCAGAGCAGGTACAGAAACGCCTTATTTCTTTGCCGGAGAACCAAAAAAGTTTTCCGGAACAAGCTGGCGGAGTAAGGTTTTTGGAGTAGACACGGCAATAATTAACAGTTTTACTGTTTATGGTCAGAATTCAACAGGAGCAACCCAGGCGCCTTCGTTCGTTATGCCAAATCCATTTGGCTTAAAAAATATGAGCGGTAATGTTATGGAGTATTGTTCAGACTATTATGCTGATGATGCATATGCACAAACACCAGAAAATATTACAAATCCGGAAGGACCCGCCTCTGGCTCTGAACATGTTGTCAGGGGAGGAAATTATTTATCAGACGCTTCAGACCTGCGTTCTGCTGCCAGAAGTTCAACAAATTCAGAAGCCTGGTTTAAAACCGATCCCCAACAACCGAAAAGTATCTGGTGGTATTCTGATATTAAAGGTATTGGATTTCGGGTTGTTTGTGAACCCGACACAATTATATTATTTAAATAGAACGTCATTTTGGAGAATTTGAATGAAGCACAAAAAAGTTATTCAATTATTCCTTCATGAATTCTGCTGCTGAAATACCTGGTATCAAATACAGTATTCCTCCGGTATTGTTTTTTGAAATATTTTTTTTATACTTGTTTAAGAATCAAATTATAAAATCATGAGTAGACCAGTTACACTTTTTACGGGACAGTGGGCAGATTTGCCTTTCGAATCTGTATGTAAGAAAGCAAGCGCCTTTGGTTATGATGGTTTGGAGCTTGCTTGCTGGGGCGATCATTTTGAGGTTGATAAAGCTGATGAAGCCTATTGTAGCAGAAAATTAGAAATATTAAAAAAATATGGCCTCAGTGTTTATGCAATTTCCAGTCATCTTGTAGGGCAGGCAGTTGCAGACAGAATCGATAACAGACATAAAAGTATTCTTCCGGCTTATGTGTGGGGAGATGGTGATCCTGAAGGAGTTCGTCAGCGTGCTGCCAAAGAAATGATTAAAACCGGAGAAGCCGCTAAACGTCTTGGAGTAAAGATAGTTAACGGGTTTACAGGTAGTCCCATCTGGCACCTAAATTACTCATTTCCACCGGTTACACCGGAAATGATTGATGATGGTTTCAGGGAATTTGCTACCCGGTGGACTCCAATTCTTGATGCATACAAGGAATTGAATATGTATTTTGGTCTCGAAGTTCATCCAACTGAAATTGCTTTCGATATTGCTTCAGCCCGCAAGGCTTTGAAAGCAATTGATAACCATCCCAATTTTGGATTCAATTATGATCCATCTCATTTTGGATATCAGGGAGTTGATTATGTTCAGTTTATTCACACTTTCGCCAAAAAAATATTTCATGTGCATATGAAGGACGTCGGCTGGTCTGAAGTACCTGTGGAAGCGGGAGTTTTCGGTGGACATACTGAATTTGGTTCAACGGGCAGGTATTGGGATTTCAGAAGTCCGGGGCATGGGAATATTAATTTTGAAGAGATTATCAGAGCGCTTAATAGAATTGGTTATAAAGGTCCCTTATCTGTTGAATGGGAAGATAGCGGTATGGATCGCGAACATGGGGCAAAGGAAGCATGTGAATTTGTCCGTTCTGTAGATTTTCCATCTTCAAATATTTCTTTTGATGCAGCCTTTGAAAAGTAAAAGTGAATTAGCTTATTTTTTTTTACTGAAACTATAATTCAAATCCCTCACAATGGAGACTATTAAGAAAACCCAGCTATTTAATGCAAGTTGCGTTGCATTAGTTGTAACAGCATTAGCCTTTGCTACAAGAGGTTCATTTGTAGAAGCATGGGCAACTGAATTTAACCTTACTCATACAGAAGTGGGCTGGATTGTCGGTACCGCATTCTGGGGTTTTACTCTTGCAATGGTTTTTGGTGGGCCCCTTGTTGATATTATCGGGATTGGGCGAATAATTTCAATAGCCTTTATTTGTCATGTTGCCGGAATAGTTCTTACTATTGCTGCCGGAGGTTTCTGGTCACTTTTTATTTCAACCTTATTGATTGGCGTTGCTAACGGTAGTGTAGAAGCTGCATGCAATCCATTAATAACCAGTATGTATACTGATCAGAAAACACGTAGGCTTAACCGTTTCCATGCCTGGTTCCCTACCGGAATCGTGATTGGTGGTCTTGCTGTTTACTTATTCAATAATATTGGTTTGGCAGATTGGCGCTATGCAATGGCTATTATGTTGTTACCTACACTTATTTACGGGTATATGTTTCTAAACAAGAAATTTCCTCAGACAGAACGCGTAGTTTCCGGATATACATACAAAGACATGCTTAAGGCATGCGTAAGTCCGCTTTTCCTTTTTATGGCATTCTGTATGTTGCTTACAGCAGGTACTGAACTTGGAACGAACCAATGGATTGCAGCTCTGCTTGCAAATGTTTCTGATAACCCAATCCTTTTACTGGTTTGGATTTCTGGCATAATGGCATTAGCCCGGCAGTTTGGCGGAACATTAATTCATAATTTAAAATCAACTGTTGTTTTACTTACATCAGCAATTCTCGCTTTTGCGGGATGTCTGATGATGGGTTATAGCAGCGGGGTAATGGTATTCGCTTCAGCAGGTGTGTTTGCTCTTGGGGTGGCATTTTTCTGGCCTTCAATGTTGGGATTTGTATCTGAAAATATACCACAAAGCGGAGCCTTGGGTCTGGCTATTATGGGAGGTGTGGGATTTTTAGGGGGAGCCATTGCCCAGCCGGTATTGGGAGCAATTTTTGATGCTCAAACTTTAGCAGCAATTCCTTTAGGTCAGACAGTAGAAACTTTGAAAGCAGCTATCGCAGGCTCACTGGAAGCCACTACTTGGGCTCAGGTTCAGCTTACCGGGGGAGCTAATACCTTAAAATTTGTTGCCTTTGTTCCCGCAGTTCTTATTGTATTTTTCACCTTTCTGCATTTGTGGAAAAGAAAACATGTTTGATATAGTATAAAAATATAATTATGGAAAAAATCAGATTAGGTATGATTGGCGGAGGATTCGGCGCATTTATTGGTGATGCTCACCGTCGTGCTTCAAGAATTTGTAATGATTTCGAGCTCGTAGGGGGAGTATTTGATGTAGATTTTCAGAAAAGCAGGGAATTCGCCAAATCAGAAGGTATCATTGACAACCGCTGCTATAAAAGTGTAGATGAAATGATTCATGCCGAATTAGACTTGCCTTCTGATAAGCGCATGGAAGCAGTTTCAATCGTTACGCCTAATGCATTGCATTATCCATTTGCAAAAAGTCTGCTAAATGCCGGTTTTCATCTGGTTTGCGAAAAACCCATGACCATGACGATAGGAGAGGCCCTGGAACTTGAAGAATTGGTTGCAAATAAGAAGCTGACTTTTGCACTTACACATACCTACACAGGCTATCCTATGGTACGCCAGATGAGAGATATAATTGCGAAAGGTCTTTTGGGTACCATTCAGCGAATTGATGCTCAGTATTATCAGGGATGGATTAATTCGATAATTCATGGTACTGAAAGCAGGATTACAGGTGTCTGGAGACTGGATCCAAAACACGCAGGAGTAAGCAGCTGTATGGGAGATATTGGTGTTCATGCATTTAATCTTATCGAATATACAACCGGTCTTGAAATAAAAGAAGTTCTATCTGACCTTAGTACTGTTAAGGAAGATGTTAAACTTGACCTGGATGGTACTGTTTTATTGCGTTTTAATGAGAAACTGAAAGGTGTTATCAGAGCTAGTCAGGTTTGTGGTGGAGAAGAGAATTGTATCACGCTTGCTGTATATGGTTCCAAAGCCAGTCTGAAATGGGCACAGGAAAATCCGAATTATCTTTATATGCTTAGTGACTCTGAACCAACTAAAATCTTTAAACCGGCTCATGCTTATAATGATAAGCTGGCTGAAGCAAGTCATACAATGCCTGCTGGTCATCCCGAGGGAATATATGAAGCTCTTGCCAATATTTATAAAGGGGCTGCAAAATCAATAAGAGGTGTAAACTATAATCCTGGTGAATTTCCAACGGTACATGATGGCGTCAGGGGAATGAAGTTTATACATTCCGTTGTTGAATCTAATAAGCTGGGAAATATCTGGCAAAAGGTTTAGCTATCGGGATCTGTGTTTTGTAAGCTATTCATTCAGAAGTATATAGACGATTTTAAAATGATACAGAATTCTTTCTGTTGTTTTTAAATTGGAAGCAATATTGTGTTCAATACGATATTTCAATTTTCACCTTCTTGTTTTTAATCTTTGAATTTTTTACTTTCAGCAGAACTGAATGTATCAAATCCCTGCGAATAGCTGCGTATGCATGATAATCCATAACTTCAACATAACCTAAATCGTCTTTCTCAAGTACTCCTTGTTTTAAGAGAAATCCAACAATATCTGTCTTATTAATCTTATCCTTTTTACCGCCTCCGATATAAAGTGTTTGCCATAATGGCTTTGCAGGCATAGCCAATCCTTCAGTAATCTTAAATTCATTATAATCCTCTGATACATAATCCGGGATAGTTTCACTTTCCGATAATATCAGGAATGTAGACCCCTTGTTATTCATTCTGGCTGTTCTTCCATTCCGGTGTATAAAGCTTGTTTCATTAACCGGAAGTTGATAATGAATAATATAGCTAATCTCGGAAATATCGAGACCTCTTGATGCTAAATCAGTGGTAATAAGAATATTAGAACTTCCATTCTTGAATCTTACCAGCATTCGTTCTCTCTCGGCCTGTTCCAATCCACCATGAAAAAAGTCGTTGGCTATCCCCATCTGATTTAAATGTTCACTGATTCTTTCTACCGCTTCACGGTGGTTACAAAAAATCATGGTTGAAAGTGCTTCTATATTACATAATAATTGAAATAGACATTCAAGCTTATCATTATTGTTCGCGTTTACTATATTAATTGTTAATTGGTTAGACTGTTTTGCTTCAAGTAAATAATTAAGTTTAATAGGAGATGTAATACCTGTAAATTCTGGTATCTCATTGAAATCTGTTGCAGAACTCAGGATTCGTTTCTTAACTGCTCTCAAATGGGAGATTATGTATCCCATTTCCTGTTGAAACCCAAATTCAAGCGATTTATCGAACTCATCAAGAATCAGAGTCGTTATATGATTAAAATTTAAATTTCCCGAACGAATATGGTCAGATATCCTGCCTGGAGTTCCTACTAAAACAGCAGGGGGGGAGATGAAATTGTTTTTTTCAACACGCATAGAATGTCCTCCATAGCAGGAATTCACCTTAAACGGTGTACCGAAGCTCCGAAAAACCTGCTCAATTTGCTGCGCCAATTCCCTTGAAGGAGTAATTATTAATACCTGCACTTCAAAAATATCCCTCTGAAGGATTTCCAGAACCGGTAATAGAAAGGCAAGTGTCTTTCCGGACCCGGTAGGTGAAAGAAGAATAATCTCATTAGTCGAACGGCAAACCTCAATAGATCGTTCCTGCATTTCTGTAAGAGCAATGATTCCAAGCCTGTTTATAGCTGCTTCACATAATGGATTTAGTTTGGACATGGATGTAAAGTTATATTTTTTGATCAAGCTAGTGACCAAATAATTTTAAAAATTGAATTTTGATAAAAACAATTTACTTACTTAACAACGGGAATACCTATCTTTGCAAAATAATCCATAAAACCTAAAACAAAAAGAATGGCAAAATCACAGCAAAGCTTTAATAAGAGTGAAAAAGAGAAAAAAAGATTAAAGAAACAAAAAGATAAATTATCGAAAAAACTTGAGAGAAAAGCAAATTCAGAGAGTGGAGATTTTGATAGTATGATAGCCTATGTTGATGAAAACGGTATGATTACTGATACTCCGCCGGATCCTTCCAAGAAAATAAAAGTTAATGCCAGCTCAATAGAAATTGGTATTCCGAAAAAAGAAGCAAAGGAAGCCCCGGGCTTACTTGAAGGAAAAGTATCGTATTTTGATGATTCGAAAGGCTTTGGTTTTATTCTGGATAGTCAGACACAGGAAAAATATTTTGTTCATGTAAGTGGATTGCTTGAGGATATAAAGGAAAATGATAAAGTAAGTTTTGAATTACAAAGAGGTTTAAAGGGCATGAATGCTGTAAATGTCAAAAAGATTTAGACTGCTTATCTGAAACGTTAAATTTCTCACAAATACAGATAAGTCTTATAATTAATATTATGTTAAATAGATTTGTTTAATAAAAAGGGAGACTAAAACCAGTCTCCCCTTATTATTTATAGGTTCTTTAACATTTCCGTTGCCTGATCATACTTCTCTGTCATCTGAAGTTTATAATACACTCTCTTTAAAGTATCAAGCGTTTCTTTCTTAATTTCCTTATTTGAAATATTTAATTCCAGAGCTTTTTCCAAATTCGGAACCGCTTTCTCATAATTCTCTGTTCCGACTTTAATCATCTCTTCACGAAATGCTTTATCCTTCTCTTCTCCGGATCTTGTAAACAAGTCCTGTCCCTGGAGAAAATAAATAAATCCAATATCATAATAAGCATAATAAAGTCCAGGGTTCTTTGCTACAGCTAGATCATAAGATGCCAGAGCTTTGGTAATCCGATCATCGTCTGTAGTATTCAATTCCAAACGCCCTTTCCAGTAATATAGTTCTCCTTTTTCAGGATTATGACTAATTGCACCGTTAATGGTAGTTAATCCGTCGGGAATTCTGTTAACCCTGATGTAGAGATCAACGAGATTAGCAATAATATTCAAAGTATCGGGATACTTAACAAATGCCTCTTCCATAATGCTTATTGCATTTACGGTATCTTTCAGTTTCAGATAATCTTCTTTAATAAGAATGAATGAATTAGGTTCATTATCAACTTTAGAAAGTTCCCTGTAATGTTTAATTGCTCTCTCTGTCTGACCCAACTCTCTTGCTATTATACCTGAGTATTGAATTAATACTGTATCAATTGTATTTTTCAATGCTGGGAGCTTATTTATATCCAGTACCAATTCGAAATTTTCCAAAGCAGCTTCCTTATTACCAGCATAATAGCTATTAATTCCATTCTTTTTCAAATGATTCTTTAGCTTATTATAATCCTCGTATATTTTTAAAGAATGCTTACCCGCCTTATCCAATTCACTGGCTTTTACAAGGCATTTAAATGCTTCATTTAATGGGTTTTCAACCAGAAACTGGGTTTTCTTCCACATTACTAATGCACCGTTATCAAAATAGAATTTAATTCTGGGATAAGTATAAACCTCATAGGTTTTATCATCCATTACTTCTTCTGATTTTGCCGGCTCAGCATAAAAACTCTGAAGGATGTTAGGCGTCATTCCTTCGTATACCTGCTCCAAATCTACTTCATAGGCTGAAAGCATAAGCTCTCCTCTTTTAACCCAGATTTTGGGATCAATACCTTTTTTTGGATCAGCAATTTCAGTATTACTCTTCTGAATCTTCTTCTCTAAGGCTGTGAAATTGATGGGGATAAACGCTTCTTGTGCATGCAGACTTGAAAAGCCTATTGCTGCAAGACAAATAATTAAAAGATGTTTCATCATGATCGTTTTTAAAGTTTGCGCTAAATTACTATTTTTAGTATGATACTCAAATAAGGTGCCAGAATTTTAAATTGTTTACTCAACAGGTATTTCCGAAGTCTCAGAAACTCCTGTAGTCTCATCTCCGTCAGTGTTTGCACCGGATGGTACACGGGTTAAAGCTGCTATTTCATCGGAATCCCTTAAATGTATAAGTCTTACCCCCTGGGTGGCTCTGCCCATAACCCGGAGTTTTTCAACCGGTAGTCGGATTATGATACCATTCCTGGTAATAATCATTAAGTCATCACTATCTGTAACAGATTTAAAACCAATTAACTTTCCTGTTTTATCAGTTACATTTACTGTCTTAACTCCCTTCCCTCCCCGGTTTGTAATCCTGTAATCATCAATAGACGACCTCTTTCCATATCCTTTCTCCGATACAACAAGAACATCATTTGTAGCTCCTTCCATTGATATCATTCCTATAACTTCATCATCTTTTCCGGCAAGGCTTACTCCTTTTACACCAGAGCCAGTGCGACCGATTGCTCTTACGGTTGATTCGTTAAAGCGGATTGATTTTCCACTTCTGACAGCCAGTAAAATTTCATGCTTACCATTCGTAAGCAGAGCTTCAAGTAGTGTGTCACCTTCTTTTATGTTAATAGCGTTAATTCCGTTCTGCCGTGGGCGGGAATATGCTTCAAGTGACGTTTTCTTAATTGTTCCTTTGCGTGTGGCCATAACAATAAAATTATTGTTCAGATAGTCCTCGTCGCTCAGGCTTTTCACATTAAGGTATGCCTTAACATTATCACCGGGTTCCAGATTTATCAGATTCTGAATTGCACGGCCCTTGGATGCTTTTGTCCCTTCAGGTATTTCATATACTTTTAACCAGAAACACCTTCCCATTTCTGTAAAGAACAGCATGGTATTGTGCATCGTTGCGCTAAATAGATGGGTCAGAAAATCTTCATCTCTGGTCCCCGATGCTTTCGAACCGATTCCTCCCCGGCTTTGGGTTCTGAATTCGGTAAGAGGAGTACGTTTTATATATCCCAGATTTGAGATTGTTATTACCATCTCGTCATCAGCATAAAAGTCTTCCGGATTAAACTCCTCGGCATTCGGAACGATTTCTGTCCGTCGCTCATCCCCATATTTTGCTTTAATCTCAATAAGTTCATCCTTAATAATTGTCATCCGAAGAACTTCATCCGATAGAATCTGTTTGAAATATTCTATTTGTTTCATCAACTCATCATATTCTTCTCTAATCTTATCTCTTTCAAGACCGGTTAATTTCTGAAGTCTGAGATCAAGAATGGCTCTTGCCTGAAGGTCGCTGAGTTCAAACTTTTCCATAAGACCATTTCTGGCATCTTCTGGTGTTTTTGAAGCTCTTATTAACGCAATTACTTCATCCAGATGATCCAAAGCAATTAATAAACCCAGCAGAATATGTGCTCTTTTCTCAGCCTGGTCCAAATCATACTGTGTTCTTCTTACAACCACTTCATGCCGGTGATCTACAAAATATGTGATTAACTGCTTAAGATTTAATACTTTTGGTCTTCCCTTAACCAGTGCAATATTGTTTACATTAAAGCTTGTCTGCAGTAAAGTGTATTTTAAAAGAGTATTCATTACTACACTCGACATAGCCTCCTTTTTGAGGATTATGATGATCCTCATACCTGTACGGTCAGACTCATCATTGACGTAGGAAATACCTTCTATTTTCTTTTCATTTACCAGATCAGCAATCTTTTTAATAAGTTCAGCTTTATTTACCTGATAAGGAATTTCCGTAATAACAATTTTCTCCCGGCCTGTTTCTGTTATTTCAATTTCCGACTTGCATCTCACAACAATTCGTCCCCTTCCTGTTTCATAGGATTCCTTTACTCCCTGATAGCCATAAATTATTCCTCCCGTAGGAAAATCAGGAGCCTTAATGATTTCAATAAGCCTTTCAATTTCTATTTCCTTGTTGTCAATGTACGCAACAATGGCATCAATGGTATCTGAAAGATTATGAGGAGCCATATTTGTGGCCATACCTACTGCAATTCCTGATGCCCCGTTTATTAAAAGCACCGGCACGCGGGTTGGAAGCACACTCGGCTCCTGCAACGTATCATCAAAATTATTCTGGAAATCAACTGTATTCTTATCCAGATCGGCCATGGTCTCCTCTGCTATCCTTCTTAAACGGGCCTCTGTATATCGCATAGCTGCCGGACTATCACCATCCACTGATCCAAAGTTACCCTGTCCATCCACCAGAGGGTAACG
Source organism: uncultured Chitinophaga sp. (assembly GCA_964404825.1). Lineage (GTDB taxonomy): Bacteria > Bacteroidota > Bacteroidia > Bacteroidales > JACJXF01. The sequence goes on along the minus strand of CAYOLQ010000012.1, from coordinate 33,212 downwards.
CAAAGACCAGGTCTGGGCCATTCTTACCATGGCATCGTAAACTGATGTGTCTCCATGTGGGTGATATTTTCCAAGCACCTCTCCTACTATCCTGGCGGATTTCTTATATCCTCTGTTGGCATTAACTCCTAATTCTGACATTCCAAACAATACTCTTCTGTGTACCGGTTTTAAACCATCGCGAACATCCGGAAGAGCCCTTGATACAATTACAGACATCGAATAGTCGATGTATGCCGACTTCATTTCCTCCTCAATATTAACTTTTAAAATCTTCTCTCCATCTGATATCATGATACCTGTCTTAGTTAATTAAACTCAATATTTATGCTAAAAAATCTGTTAAAAATTCAGAACTACGAAAGTAATCATTTCCCTCCTAAATCCGGTAAACCATTGTCAAAATTATCAACATTGAACTGTTTATAATTGATAATTGTTTTATACCTATATTTGTGGGCATATAGTTAACTTGTAACCAATAATAAACAGGTAAAAATCACAGCAAATATATGGATGCAAAATTTTCGCAAAGAATCAGGGACGTGCTGAGTTACAGTAAGGAAGAAGCTGTAAGACTGGGGAATAATCACCTCAGTGTTGAACACCTGTTTCTGGGTATTTTAAGAGATGGTGAAGGTGTGGCTATTGATATTCTTCTTATGCAGGGCATCGAATTATATGATGTCAGAAAAGCTGTGGAAAACAGCATCCGTCAGGATGAAATAATCAATATTGCTGATACTGAGAACCTTCCTTTGCTAAAAAATACAGAAAGAGTATTAAAACTGGTTTATCTGGAGGCCAGAGCACTGAAAGACAGTATTATAGATACAGGACACCTCCTTTTAGCAATTCTGAAAGATGAGAATAATTTTGCAACACAGTACCTGACAGAAAAAGGCGTTAATTACGAATCGGTAAGAACAGAACTGGAAAACAGCAGTCCGCAAAATAAAGCTGATTTCTCTAATGAGGATGATGATGAGAAAAATCCATTCGGGACAAATAAGCCAAATCCAAATCCACAGAATTCAAAAACTGTTTCCGAAACGCCCGTACTTGATAATTTTGGTATTGACCTTACCAAAGCTGCTGAGGAAGACAGGTTGGATCCAATAGTTGGCAGAGAACTTGAAATTGAGCGACTTGCCCAGATTCTCTCCCGTCGTAAAAAAAATAATCCCATTCTCATTGGTGAACCGGGCGTAGGAAAATCAGCAATTGCTGAAGGACTTGCCAACCGCATCATTCAAAGAAAAGTATCACGGGTGCTTTTCGATAAAAGGGTTGTTACTCTCGATCTTGCTTCAATAGTTGCAGGTACTAAATACAGAGGGCAGTTCGAGGAAAGGATGAAAGCAATTCTCAATGAACTTGCAAAAAACAATAATGTGATCCTGTTTATTGACGAGATTCATACTATTGTTGGTGCCGGGGGGGCAACAGGATCCCTTGATGCGGCAAATATGCTTAAACCAGCTCTGGCCCGCGGAGACATTCAATGCATTGGTGCAACAACCCTGGATGAATACCGTCAGCATATTGAAAAAGACGGCGCATTGGAACGTCGCTTTCAAAAGGTAATGATTAATCCTACCTCAGCAGAAGAAACTATTGAAATCCTTAATAACATTAAAGAAAGGTACGAAGAACATCATAATGTCACCTATACCCCTGAAGCTATTCAGGCTTGTGTAAAACTAACTCAGAGATATATCAGTGATCGCCATTTGCCCGATAAAGCAATTGATGCCCTTGATGAAGCTGGATCAAGAGTGCATATTTCAAACATTGTGGTACCTGAAAAAATAGTTAGCCTTGAACATGAAATTGAGGATACTAAAAAGGAAAAGATTAAAGCGGTAAAAAACCAAAACTTTGAAAGAGCGGCAAGTTTCCGGGATAAAGAAAAAGATCTGTTTGAAAAACTGGAACAGGAAAAACAAAAGTGGGAACGAGAACTCGCCCGAAACCGCATAGTTGTTGATGAAGAGAAAGTTGCTGAAGTTGTTGCAATGATGACAGGTGTGCCTGTTCAACGAATTGCACAGGCCGAAGGTATGCGCTTGTTAAAAATGGCAGATGAGCTAAGGGGAAGTGTAGTCGGACAGGATGATGCTATTGCTAAAGTTGTTAAAGCTATTCAGAGAAACCGTGCAGGACTTAAAGATCCAAACAAACCCATTGGTACTTTCATTTTTCTGGGACCAACCGGTGTCGGAAAAACTCAATTGGCTAAGGTGCTTTCAAAATACCTTTTCGACACGGTTGATAACCTGATTCGTGTCGATATGAGTGAATATATGGAGAAATTTTCAATTTCGCGTCTGGTTGGAGCTCCTCCGGGATACATCGGTTATGAAGAAGGTGGACAACTTACAGAAAAAGTAAGGAGAAAACCCTATTCCGTCGTGCTTCTTGATGAAATTGAAAAGGCTCATCCGGATGTTTTTCATATCCTGCTTCAGGTTTTGGATGAGGGTCAACTTACCGATAGCTTAGGAAGAAGAGTCGATTTCAGGAATACAATTGTTATTATGACATCAAATATCGGCTCGCGCCAGCTTAAAGATTTCGGTCAGGGAGTTGGTTTTAATACCCATGCTAAAGTTGAAGCCGCTAATGAACATACTAAAGGTGTAATACAAAAAGCACTAAAACGTGCTTTTGCCCCTGAATTCCTCAATCGTATTGACGATGTGGTTCTGTTTAATACACTTACCAAAGACGATATTTATAAAATCATTGATATCGAACTTAAAGGTCTGTACGACAGAATTATAAATCTTGGTTACAAAATTAAACTATCTGCAGAAGCAAAGGACTTTATTATCGAGAAAGGATACGATATACAGTTCGGTGCCAGGCCATTGAAACGGGCTATTCAAAAGTATCTGGAGGATCCAATGGCTGAAGTAATCATAAAATCTGATGTTTCTGAAGGAAATACTCTGCAGGTCGGACTTGACAAGAAAAAAGAAAACATTCAGATTAAAGTTCTGAAACCAACTCAGGCGATTGAAGATCATGAGGAGGATATTTCAACACAGAAATAAATTATTTTTTTTTTATAGAAAACCCGGAGAAATTTTCCGGGTTTTTTTATTTTTTCACCTCCGCATATAAATCAAATTCCTGCGCATCGTAAATTTCAACCGTACAAAAGTCTCCTGATTTAAGCTCAGCGGATGTTCTATTGATAAGAACTTCATTGTCAATTTCTGGACTATCATGCTCGGTCCTGCCAACATAAAACTCTCCCTCTACACTATCAATCAATACTTTATACTCCTTACCAATCTTTTCAAGGTTTATTTCGAGGGAGATACTTTCCTGCAAACTCATTATCCGGCTTTTGCGATCTTCTTTTACTGTATCCGGAATATCGTCCTTATATGTCGATGCTGCAGGAGTGTCTTCTTCCTCAGAATATGTAAATACTCCCAAACGGTCGAAGCGCGTTTGTTTTACAAAATCGTAAAGTTCTTCATATTCTTCTTTTGTTTCCCCGGGAAATCCTGTAATCAGCGTGGTGCGCAATGCAATACCTGGAATTTCTCTTCGAAAGCCATTAATAAGCTCTTCAACTTCTTTCCGGCCATGTCCCCTGTTCATCCTGTTTAAAACAGTATCGCTGATATGCTGAATGGGAATATCAAGATAATTACAGATTTTACTGCTATTTTTCATTATAGGGATTATTTCATCTGAAGGAAATCCCATTGGATAGTTATAATGCAACCTGATCCATTCCAGTCCGTCAACCTTATCCAATTCACGTAAAAGAGTTCCAAGGTATTTCTTTTTATAAATGTCTGTGCCATAGGCTGTCAAATCCTGAGCAATAAGAATGAGTTCTTTTACACCACTTGAAACAAGGTATTTCGACTCCTCTATCAAATTTTCAACAGGAATTGATATTTGTTTACCCCTTATGGAAGGAATTGCACAGAATGAACAATTTCGATTACAACCCTCGGCAACCTTTAAAAAAGCATAATGTGAAGGAGTTGTAAGGATTCTCTGGTTTATAAGTCCTGCATAATAATTACCACCCAATGCATTAAGAATATCTTTTTCCTGATTTACGCCAAAGTACGCATCAACTTCCGGAATTTCCTTTTTTAAGGCATCTGCATACCGCTCTGACAAGCAACCCGTCACAATAAGCTTCCGGATAAAACCCTGCTTTTTTGCCTGTGCATAACTTAGAATAGTTTCGATGGATTCATTTTTGGCATCCAGGATAAAACCGCAGGTATTTATAACAACAACATCAGTATAATCGGAAGAGTTGTGACTGGAAATAAATCCGTTTTCCTCAAACTGCCGCAGTAATTTCTCTGAATCAACAAGGTTTTTTGAACAACCTAGTGTAATAATATTTAATGTAGAAGTAAGTGTATTTCTCCCTTTCATCCCTTATCCCTTCTATTTTGTGAATAAAGTTTCCACAAATCCCAGTTTATTAAAAATCTCCAGATCCTCCATCCTTTCACCTACTCCGATATATTTAACAGGTATTTTTAATTGATCTGAAATACCGATAACCACCCCCCCTTTGGCAGTGCCATCGAGTTTTGTCAGCGCCAGAGCATTTATTTCGGTAGCAAGAGTAAAATGCTTTGCCTGCTCAAAAGCGTTCTGTCCGGTTGATCCATCAAGTACAAGGAGTATCTCATGAGGCGCATCAGGAATAAGCTTTTGCATAACCTTTTTTATTTTGCTGAGCTCATTCATCAGGTTAATCTTGTTATGTAAACGTCCTGCTGTATCAATTATCACAACATCTGCGCCTGATGAAATGGCGGATTTAAGTGTATCGAATGCTACCGAGGCAGGATCCGAGCCCATTTGTTGTTTAATCAGCTCAACATCAACTCTCTCAGCCCAAATTGTTAGCTGTTCAACTGCTGCCGCACGAAATGTATCAGCGGCTCCTAAAACAACTTTTTTACCTGCAGCCTTAAAATGATAAGCCAGTTTTCCTATTGTTGTTGTTTTTCCAACACCATTCACTCCAACAACCATAATTACGTATGGTTTCTTTGCTAGATCTTCATCAAATCCCTTTATAATTCCTGTGTTGTTTTCTTCGAGAAGTGCAGCAATTTCTTCTTTAAGGATGGAATTCAACTCATCTGTATTCATGAATTTTTCAACCGAAACCCTTTTTTCTATCCTGTTAATAATTTTAATTGTTGTCTCCACACCAACATCAGAACTTATTAAGACCTCTTCAAGATTATCCAGAACTTCATCATCAACCCGGGATTTACCAATTACTGCCCTTGATAATTTCTTAAAAACATTCTCTTTGGTCTTTTCCAGTCCTTTTTCCAACAATTCTTTCTTATGACTTGAAAATAAGCCCATAGTCTGAGGTTTTTGCTAAATATAAAAAAAGCTTTCCTGTTAAGAAAGCTTTGCAATTGTAAAGAATATATACTTTTTATTTTGCGAAGAAATCCTTGATATGATCAACATGGACAATTCCTTCTTCAAAAGAGTAGGATCCTGATTCAGTCTTTACCATTTTAATACATTTGGTAAAATTCTTGCCTTTTCCTGTCTGCAGCGACGCAACAACCTTCTTTGCCATTTCTTAAATCTTAAATTATTTAATTTCTCTGTGAAGAGTGTATTTCTTCAGAATGGGATTATATTTCCTGAATTCCACTCTCTCAGGAGTATTTTTCCTGTTTTTTGTAGTAATGTAACGTGAAGTACCCGGCTGACCACTTTCTTTGTGCTCAGTACATTCCAGAATTACCTGTATACGGTTACCCTTTCCTTTCTTTGCCATCTAATCCTTTTTTTTGATATTAATAACTAGCAAGAAAGCCTTTTTCCTTAGCATCACTAAGGGCCAGACCAAGACCTTTCTTGTTGATAATACGCATACCCTTTGCGGATACTTTAAGTCTTACCCATCTCTCTTCCTCTGGGAGATAGAATTTCTTATCGAATAAGTTCGGATAAAACTTCCTTCTTGTTCTTTTTTTGGAATGGGAAACATTGTTCCCTGTGATCATTTTCTTTCCCGTAATCTGACAAACTCGTGACATTTCTTTCGAATTTCTATGGTTTTTTCAAACAGACCGCAAAGTACGGTATTTTCTTTTTAATAATCAAAATTTTATTTAAAAAAAATCCATCTTTTTAAATACAATCTATTCGATTTCTAATATAATCTTTCTCAGCATGTTAAGTGCAGCAAGAGTTGCTTTTTCAACGTTTCTTCCCCTGTGTTCTCCAAAAAGAAATCGTTTTGAGACCGTTTTTTCTTCTGATGAAACCGCTATCCAGGTTGTCCCAACAGGTTTCTCTTCCGACCCTCCTTCCGGGCCTGCAATTCCTGATGTTGCTATTGAATAATCAACACCCAGCTTAATCCGAGCTCCCTCAGCCATTTCTTCGACAACATGCTGACTTACAGCACCATACTTAATAATTGTTTTAGCGTTAACACCTATATATTTTTCCTTTATTCCATTATTATAAGCAATAATACTACCCATGAAATACTTTGAACTTCCCGGAACTGATGTTATTAGTTTTGCGATAGCTCCCCCGGTGCAACTTTCTGCTGTAGCCAGAGTAAGGTTTTTATCTGAAAGGATTTTGCCGAGAACCATCTCCAAAGATGTTTCTTCCAGAGAGAAAACATCTTTATCGATAATATTCAATAACTTGTTTATCTCTACCTCAAGTTCTGCTTCAAGCTCTGAACGGGAAATCCCCATAGCACTTAACCTTAATCTGACCAGTCCGGGTCGTGGTAAATATGCCAGTTTAATGTGGACCGGTAGCGAATCCTCCCATTTTTTAATCCGATCTGATAAAATTGATTCGGGAATTCCTTGAGTCATCAGGGTTCTGTGAACTATCAGACTTCCCTTTAAAATTCCGCGAAGCTCAGGAAGCAGTGATTGTGAGTAGATATCTTTTAACTCATAGGGTACCCCGGGCATGGATATAAAAACAGACCCCCCTCTTTCAAACCACATTCCTGCTGCCGTCCCGGAAGGGTTTTTTAAAACCTTGCATTTAGTCGGAAGCATAGCTTGCATCCGATTCACTTCCGATACTTTGATACCACGCTGGGCAAAAAGACTTTCTATATGCACCAGTACTTCTGTATTCAACTGTAACCCGGAATTAAAATACTCTGCAAGGGCTTTCTTGGTTACATCATCTTTTGTTGGTCCCAAACCACCGGTAATTATTATCAGCTCTTTATTTCCTTCGTAACGACTAAGGGTATCCTTAATATGATCGGGATTATCGGAAATGGAGATTATCTCATCCACTTTAATACCTAATAGATTTAGGTTTTCAGCAATCCATGCAGAATTTGTGTCAATTATCTGACCGATCAGAATTTCGTCACCAATGGTAATTATGGCTGAATTCATTATATAATTTATGTTAAAGCAATAATAGCCCCATAAACGAGGCTATTATCTGAGCGGGAAACGGGGGTCGAACCCGCGACCCTCAGCTTGGGAAGCTGATGCTCTACCACTGAGCTACTCCCGCTAATTCTTGTCCATTACTTTTTTATTCTACCTCAGCTTGCGATCCCGATGTACATCGGGACTACCACTGAGCTACTCCCGCTAATTCTTGTCCAGTTCCTTTTCTATTTGCACCCCAGCCTGATATGCGCCTGAGCCGCAGTGCAACTATGCTAACAGAAAGTGAATAACTTACCATTAAATTGCATGGCAAAAGTAATATTTTTCATCAGGATATCAAATGGCTAGCCTATTCTTTGGATTGGGGAACAAATTTAATCGAAACAGAATTCACACAATGGCGCGTATCTTTGGCTGTAAATCTTTCACCTTCAAAAACATGGCCCAAATGACCTCCGCAATTGCTGCACAGAATTTCTGTTCTTCTTCCGTCAGAATCTGTTTTTCTATTAATGGATCCTTTAATTTCATCATCAAAGCTAGGCCAACCGCAATGTGAATCAAATTTGTCGGTTGAATTAAACAGAGGCGCATCACATTGCTTACATACATATCTTCCCTTTTCTTTAAAATCTGTATAAAGTCCTGTCCATGCCCTTTCTGTGCCTTTATCAAGAATAACATACTTTTCAAAAGCATTAAGTTCATTATAGGGTAATTCCTTACCATTTTTTATTGTTTGGTTTTCCATACTTTTTGGGTTATCTGAATTTCTGACTATTTCCTGTCCACATGCATTTGCCAGCATGTTGATTAACAATAGGATAAATGGAAGTGCCTTATTCATAATTATTCTTTTTTACATTTTTTCATTTTATAAAAGTGTCAGGAAAGCTCTTCTCTCAGACTGATAAGTGTTTCAACAACATTAGGATCAGCCAGTGTTGTTATGTCTCCCAAATCTGAAGTTTGTCCTGCAGCAATTTTTCGAAGTATCCGGCGCATTATCTTACCGGATCTTGTTTTAGGAAGTCCGGGAGCTATCAATATCTGATCGGGTGTAGCAAATGCCCCGATATGCCTGCGAACTTCATTGCGGAGCTCTCCTACCAGTTCTTCATCCGCTTCATAACCTTCACGGAGAATAACATAAGCAAATATTCCTTCTCCCTTTACTTCATGCGGAAATCCTACAACTGCCGCCTCTGAACAGAAAGGATGAGAAACAAGGGCACTTTCAACCTCTGCTGAACCAATCCTGTGTCCAGATACATTAAGTACATCATCCACCCTGCCGGTAAGCCAGTAATATCCGTCAATATCCCTTGTGGCTCCATCTCCTGTCAGGTAGTATCCCTTATATTGCTGCAGGTAAGTTTCAAAAAAACGATTATGATCACCCTGGATCGTTCTGGCCATGCTTGGCCATGCATTTTTTATTGCCAGAAGACCTGAGGCTTCAATTGTGGTAATTTCTTCGCCTTCCAGGCTTAAAAGGACAGGTTCTATCCCAAAAAACGGTAAGGTTGCTGAACCCGGTTTGGTAGGTATTGCTCCGGGAAGTGGAGAAATTAGTATTCCTCCGGTTTCTGTTTGCCACCATGTATCAACAATTGAACATCTTCCCTGACCTACAATTTCATAATACCATTTCCATGTATCCGGATTTATTGGCTCTCCAACTGTACCCAGAATCCGGAGACTTGATCGGTCATATTTTGTTACAAATGAATCACCTTCTCTCTGAATAGCCCGTAAAGCAGTTGGAGCAGTATAAAATTGATTAATTTTAAGCCTCTCAACCATTTCCCAATACCTTCCTGCATCCGGGTAGTTGGGAACACTTTCAAAAAGAACAGTGGTTCCGCCATTCAATAGTGGTCCGTAAACAACATACGAATGACCAGTGATCCAACCTATATCAGCAACACATGCATATATTTCCCCTTCTTTGTAATCAAACACATACTTATGAGTCATTGCCGTAAAGAGTAAATAACCTGCAGTGGTATGGGAAACTCCTTTCGGTTTGCCTGTACTACCTGAAGTATATAGGAGGAATAGTGTATCTTCTGAATCCATATGTTCAATCGGGCAATAGGGCCGTTCACTTTCCATTGCTTCTTTAAGCCATATATCACGGGGTGCATAAAAGGGTATTTTTGCACCGGTTCGTTTGGCTATAAAAACATGCTCGATGCTGGGACATGCCATTACAGCTTCATCGACCATTCTTTTCAGAGGAATTATTTTCTTACCTCTTACTCCTTCATCAGCAGTTATAACTGCCTTGCACTTTGCATCATTTATCCGGTCTCTGAGGGATTCTGCACTAAATCCCGCAAAAACTACTGAATGAACAGCCCCAATCCTTGCGCAAGCAAGCATGGCATATACAGCTTCCGGAATCATGGGCATGTAAATTGCAACTCTGTCACCCTTTCTGATTCCATTATGCCTTAGAACATTAGCAAGTCTTGAAACATTTCTTTGAAGCTCTCTATACGTAATGTCTTTACCCTTTCCAGGTTCATCCGATTCCCATATTATTGCTACCTGATCCCCTTTATCCTTAACATGCCTGTCAACACAATTTTCACAAGCGTTTAGCTTTCCTCCCAGAAACCAGGAAACCAAACCTTCTGAAAAATCACAATCACTTGTCAATTGAAAATCATGCTGCCAGTGCAAAAACTCTTTAGCTTTTTTTTCCCAGAAATCTGTTCCGGATCTGATACTTTCTTCATATATCTGCTGGTATTGCGCCAGTGATGAAATATGAGAATCTTTGAAGAGCTCAGTGTTTGGTAAATAAATACCAGAGGAATTTTCAGACATAGCAGTGTTTTTGAAAATTAGTACAGAAAAAGGTAAACTATGTCTGAAACAATCCAATTGGGATTTTGTTGAGCTTTTAAACTCTATCTGAAAGTATTGTGGTCACTTAGAAATTTATTGAATATAAATTTTCTGAAATAATTATAAAATACATTATTTTGATAAGGCTCGTATCCTTTGCAATAATGTAGGGTGTGAATAATGAAAGAATACGTAGGCCGGATGAGGTGTGAGATTACTGAGATTTTTACCGGAAAGTTTTTTTAATGCAGAGATCAAAGCATTAGCATCAGAGTATTCAGCAGCAAAGCGATCTGCCTGATATTCATGGCGACGACTAACATAACCGGAAAAAATGCCCGACACCATTGAAACTGGGGTATAGAGTATTCCAAATGCAATCAGCGAAATATGAAAATTTGGCTGATCCACATTCAATGCAACAGATAAGGCCGGATTATTAATAAAAAGTGAGAAAAGGAATAGCATAAGTCCTGCCTGAAGCAAGCCGTTTATTGTACCTTTCAAACTATGCTTTTTCTTGTAATGCCCAATTTCATGGGCCAGTACTGCTACAATTTCCGGAATACTTAAATCGTTAATTAGAGTATCATAAAGTACAATTCTTTTTTTCGATCCAAGCCCTGAAAAATATGCGTTTGCCTTTGTTGATCGTTTTGATCCATCTATTACAAATACATTATCAAGTTTAAAACCTGCCTTCGCCGACATTTCCCGAATTGCATTTTTAAGCGAACCTTCTTCAAGAGCTGTCTGCTTGTTAAAAAGGGGTACAATCAACTGAGAATAAAACATGGACATTAAAACGGTAAATAAACCTACAGCAATCCAGGCAAGCAACCAGAAGTACTTTCCAGATAATTGAAAAAACCAGATAACCAGTGCAAGCAAACCACCGCCAATAATTGCTCCTAGTAGCCAGCCTTTTAGCTTATCTGAAATAAAAGTTTTAACGCTGGTCTTATTAAAACCAAACCTTTCCTCAATTACGAAAGTGTCATATATTGTGAATGGTGTTGTAAGAATATCTGAGGCAAACATTAATATTCCAAAAAATAGTAAAGCTGCCGCAATTGAGTTATCAAAAGCAGAAAAAGCAAGTTCATTAACTAATCCAAAACTACCGGAAAACAGCATTATAAGAGTGATTAGCAGACTGAAACTGCTTGAAAAAAAAGAGAACCGGGTATTTATTCTCTTGTACAACTGCGATTTTTTGTACTCTTCAGCATCAAAAACATCCGATACTTCTGCTGGTAATTCAGGAAGTATATGTTTCAGATTCAAATAGTCCAGAACCTTCTCAAATAAAAATCCAAATATAATTACACCTATTATTACAAAAAATACAATATTATACATATAAAAATTATTTGAACCCCGACTGAATATCCAGCTTCTCCCGGGTTTCGAGTCTGGTGTTGAGCTTTTTCAGGTAAAAATCAGTATATTCTGATTTCCGGATAGTTTTACATTTTTCCAGCCATTCTATTGCTTCTGTTAGTCTGTCATCAGATTCATTCAGAACTGCAAGATTATAGCAGGCTTTAAAGGCCGGTGTTTTTTTATCTGATGAGGCAAGTTCTATCAGCTTATTCCTTTCAAGTGAAATATCTTCACCAAAACTATAAATCTGAAAATAGGGTCTTGAAATAGAAAACCAAAACGGGCTGATATGCTTTCCAAATTTTTCTCCTGCAAGAAAAAATGTTTCACGCAATGCATCAGGAATTTCAGGAATGGGTAAATTGGTATCAATGTTTTCATACCAGTATAGTGTATCCTCAGAGATATATTGATCAAGCATTTTACCATCATTGGAATAAATGCGCCAAAGTATCTGATAAGGAACTGAAAGCTTTGATTCCCAACCACTCCATTCGTTAAATTCGGTATTCTTGCTAAAATTGAATGAATAATACTCCATTGCTACAATAAATCGTGCCGAATAAGACTTGGATAAATAACTTACTTCTTCTTCCAGTAACGGGAATAAGAAATTAGTGGTATCATTTGTTCTTATTTCATAATAATCAGCAGATTGCAAATACTCATTTGGGGATTCCTCAAATACTGAAAACAAGCCATTAAAAAGATTGGTAACGATGAGAGTATCAAATATCAATTGCTCCTTCGCAGGAAGTTTTGACATCAGATTTTTATCAATATGGATTGCCGATGGTGAATAGGATGCATTTAAGACAGCTATTCTCCCGGTGTCAGGAAAACTAAATTCGCAGGGAGTAATTATATCCATGTCAAGCCAGTTTGTTGGTGCACAACTAACTGCAATAAAAAATAACGGAATAAAAAGGATTCGATTGGTCATAAAAAGCAATCTTGTTTGGGTAAATACTTATTGAAAATACAAAATAAATATCCCCAAAACCTGATTCGGGTTTAAAATGTTCATTATCAGGTATTCATGCCTCCACAGACGTTTAAAACCTGTCCGCTTACATATTCTGAAAGATCAGACCCTAAAAATATACAAGCTTTTGCAACATCTTCGGGTGTACCCCCTCTTCTCAATGGAATACCTTTAATCCACTCTTCACGAACTTCCTCGGAAAGTTTAGCTGTCATATCGGTAATAATAAAACCCGGAGCAATTGCATTGCAACGTATACCTCTGGATCCTAATTCTTTAGCAATGGATTTGGTGAATCCTATTATTCCGGCTTTGGATGCGGAGTAGTTTGACTGACCTGCATTTCCTGATACGCCTACAACAGAACTCATATTAACAATTGATCCGGAGCGCTGCTTTAGCATGGTTTTCTGGACTGCTTTTGTGAAGTTAAAAACCGACTTAAGGTTGACCTTTATTACAAGATCCCATGTTTCTTCGTCCATTCTCATTAAAAGGGTGTCCCGGGTTATTCCGGCATTATTGATAAGAATGTCAACTTTCCCAAAATCTTTAACAATCTGTTCAACAACTTCATCGGTCTGAGTATAATTACTGGCATCCGAAGCGTATCCCTTTCCCTTTACACCTATCGCTGCTAGTTCCTTTTCAAGAGATTGGATATTCTCATCAATTTTGAGATCTGTAAATGCTACATCAGCTCCTTCTTTAGCGAAACTTATAGCAATCTGTCTGCCAATTCCTCTGGCAGCTCCTGTAATAATGGCGGTTTTACCTTTAAGGTTTTCCATGAGTGTTTTATTTAAAATTTCCCGACAAAGAAAGGTAGTTTATTTGTTTTATGCAAAATCAAAAAAACCACTCCGAGCCACCATGAAAAAAGGGTGAAACTGAATAAACCCAAAAAACCCGGATAATTCAAACAGCAGTGGTTTGTATATATTGCAGTTTTTGAATACTATTTCAATAAAGCGGCTATGGTTTTTCCCAGATCTGCCGGCGATTCCACAACAGAAATGCCGCAGTCTCTCATTATTTCCATCTTAGCAGATGCTGTATCAGCTTTTCCACCAATAATAGCGCCAGCATGTCCCATTCTACGTCCTTTTGGTGCAGTTTGTCCGGCTATAAAACCAACAACAGGCTTTGTTCCATTTTTCTTGATCCAATATGCAGCATCTGTCTCCATGCTTCCACCAATTTCACCTATCATGATAATACCTTTCGTCGACTCATCCTGCATAAAAAGTTTGATTGCATCGAGTGTTGTCGTTCCAACAATAGGATCTCCCCCGATTCCAATACAAGTTGACTGACCAAGACCAGCTTTTGTAACCTGATCAACTGCTTCGTATGTAAGGGTTCCGCTTCTAGAAACGATTCCAATATTGCCTTTCTTATGAATAAATCCGGGCATTATGCCAACCTTAGCTTCACCCGGAGTAATAATTCCGGGGCAATTTGGTCCAATTAAAATTGAATTTTTGTCGGTCAGATACTCTTTTACCTTAACCATATCCGAAACCGGGATCCCTTCTGTAATTGCAATAATCAGTTTAATCCCCGCATTAGCTGCCTCCATAATTGCATCAGCAGCAAATGCAGGAGGAACAAAAATTATCGAAGTGTCTGCTCCGGTTGATTTAACAGCTTCTTCAACTGTATTAAATACAGGTCGGCCTATATGTTCCTGTCCGCCCTTGCCCGGAGTCACCCCACCCACTAACTGAGTCCCGTATTCAATCATTTGCTGTGCATGAAAGGTACCTTCAGTGCCGGTAAATCCCTGAACAATGACTTTCGAATGTTTATTAAGTAAAACGCTCATGAAGTACTTTTTAATTGGATTTTTTACTAATTTTCCTGAATTAATTCAGTTGTGCAAACTTAAGAATTTCCTTAAGATTATTGTAATTCATCCGTTTTAAATCTAAATTGTTTTTTAAGTATTGCCAGTTTTAATTTCTATAAATCATTTATTATGAAACATTTAAATTGGATAAGTTGGACTTTAATCTGTGTTTTCCTAAGTATTGGAAATGGTATAATTGCTCAAAACAATACTGGATGTAAAGTTTTACTCTCTTCCCTTTCAGGAGATTATAAGGGTGAATGCAAAAAAGGCCTGGCTCATGGTATTGGAGAGGCAAAAGGCACTGATGGCTATTCAGGAACATTTAAAAAAGGGTTTCCTCATGGAAAAGGCATATATTATTATGCAAATGGAGCAATTTATGAGGGGAGTTTTATAAGTGGAAAAAGACATGGTGAGGGAAAGTTAAGCTATTATATCGACGGAAATCAAATTATTGAGGAGGGATTATGGGAGGATGATAATTATATCGGTAAAAAACCTGAACCTTCTTATGAAATAACATTAAAACAAAATATTTCGAGGTATACTTTCATTAAAACCTCTGATACCAGAAACATTATAACAATTAAAATTCTTCGAAATGGAGTAATTATTTATCCTGATAACCTTTTACTTGCAGGAACAGGAGGTTCAACAACACAGGACAGGAATTTCGCAGGGTTTGAGCAAATTCAGTTTCCATTTAGCGGGAGTATAAAATACAGTTTACTAACTCCCTTTAACAACTCTTATATCGATTACGAATTAAATTTCCTCATCCGGGAACCGGGTGCCTGGGAAATAACCCTTAACCACTAGAAAATCCATCTGATGTTTTCTTATTCTACGATCTGCGCTCCTGCAACATCAGGAGCAGGTGCTATTAGCATTATCCGTCTTTCGGGACCAGATTCATTTAAAATTGCAGGATCCATTTTTCGATCCCCCGGGAATAAGAAAATAAATGAATTGAAACCGTTTTCCATTCATTTAGGTGTAATCCTAGATGGTTCAGAGGTCCTCGATGAAGTAATAATTTCAATTTTTAAATCCCCCCATTCTTATACAGGGGAGGATAGTATTGAAATCTCCTGCCATGCCTCTCCTTTTATTCAAAAACGAATTTTGGAACTTTTGGTTGAAAACGGTGCACTATTGGCCGGCCCCGGAGAATTTACTCAAAGAGCATTTCTTAATGGCAAAATGGATCTTTCTCAGGCTGAAGCAGTTGCTGACCTAATAGCTTCAGAAAATAAATCAGCACACCGGATTGCTCTAAATCAGATGAGAGGTGGCTTTTCCAAAGAGCTTGCTCAGCTTAGAAAAGAGCTTCTCCACTTTACTTCTATGATTGAACTCGAGCTGGATTTTAGTGAGGAAGATGTTGAATTTGCGAATCGTGATGCTCTACGCGATTTGGTTACTAATATGCTGAAGGTAATTACCAGGCTTATTGAATCGTTTAAAAGTGGAAATGTTATAAAAAACGGAGTACCAGTTGCGATTATCGGAAAACCGAATGTTGGAAAATCAAGTCTTCTGAATCGTCTGCTAAACGACGATAAAGCCATTGTCTCGGAGATCCCGGGAACGACCCGTGATTCCATTGAGGATACAATAAGAATTGGCGATATTACTTTCCGGTTTATAGATACGGCCGGAATAAGAGAAACAGCCGACATTATTGAAAATCTTGGAATACGAAAGACGTACCAGAAAATTGAGCAGGCTGCTGTTATTCTGTTATTGGCTGATGCAAGAGATAATACGGAAATAATCCTTGAATCTTTTCAGGAAATACGAAATCAAATAAAAAATCAGGAAAAGCAACTTGTTTTGGTTATGAATAAATCAGATATGACTAAAACCAGTCAGCTTTCTGAATTGAAAACTAGTTTAAACCTTAACGAAAACGAAAATCTGGTCGAAATTTCAGCTAAAAAAGGAACAAATATTGATCAGCTTGATCAAATCCTTATTAAAGCAGCAAAAGTATCAAATCTGGATAAGGATGCTGTAATAGTTTCTAATATCAGACACTTTGAGGCTCTCTCTCTGGCTTCTGAAAACCTTAATCGTGTAAAGGAAGGGATTTCAAATAATATACCTTCAGACCTTATTTCACAGGACTTAAGACAAGCAATTTATTACCTGGGGCAGATCACCGGAGAAATAAGTACCGATGAGGTTTTGGGGAATATATTCAGGAATTTTTGTATCGGCAAGTAATTGACTAATAGGTGTAAGTATATGTCTTCTTTTCTATCAGCTTTTTATCTTTATCATATACAAACTTCTCCTTACGCAGACCGCTTTCATATTTATACTCGCCATATTTTTGTGGCTTTCCGGATGCGTCGAACTCAGTTTCTTTAATTTTATTATTGTTGGCATCGTATTCGTAAACCATTTTTTTGTCAAATTTGCCATCTTTGTAATTAATCTCTTCAATTACATTTCCTTTCAGATCATATTTTTCTTCTGCATCAATGAGTGAATTCTTAAGCCCTTTGGAAACCTTTTCCTCATGAGTAATTCTGCCTTTAACAGCACTATTCTGACTAAATACAGATAAACCGCTAAATAGAAATATGAGAATTAAAAATAAACTGCCAATGTATATTTGCTTTTTCATTTTATTATTATTTAAATATTTTAGCTATTCTTTTTATTAAATGTGGGGATTGACCATTCAAAAGCTCCTGTCCCGTTAGGTTTGCGTGCAAAGGACTGATCCACAACCGGCTCACCTATTACCAAAGGAACTTCTTCGAATTTAACTATATCAGTAAGTTTCAAATCCGGTGTAAGAAGCAACAAGGTTTCTCCCGCAGAGGACAATTTATAATTTGTATGCAGCCCTGACTGAAGGGTATCCGAATCAGCCCATACAACAATCGATGAATCTGCCGGTACATACGTTCCTGCCGGAAATTTCCATTTGGACAGATCTGATTTACTGTCGCTTAAGTAGTATCCGGATATATCAACTATGGAATCTGTAAGATTATATATTTCTATCCAATCATCGTATTCCCCATTCTGATCGTAAACTGTGGTTGAATTTGCAGCCATAAGCTCGTTAATTACGAGACCTTGCTTTACCTCGGGAACCAGTGGATCCGGGTTTTTTTCTTTTTTGCAACTCCAGTTAATTAATAAAATAATAACAAGTCCAATAAAAGTCTTTAATTTATTCATTTTAAAATAATTAGATAGTAGGTAGATTTAGAAATAGTTTACTCAAGCTTAATTTAGTGCAAAATTCGTGCTAAGAATTTGTTAAAAAATGCCGTTTATGAAACGGAGCGAAAGTACAAAAGTTTATTAATAATCCATAATTTTGCTTCCATTGACAAAATACATTTTCAAATCAAACATTTCTGTTACTGTTTAATTAAATTCCTTAATGATTATAGTACTTTTTAAATTTTTTTGGGAATTCATTATTTTATGAAAACATTGTGAATTTAAACCTGGTTATGTATGAATGAAAAGATGATTTGTCCCTCTTGTTCTGCTGAATTTACGACCCGATATGCTAAATCGTGCGGAAATTGCTTCGCATGTATTGGTTGTGAAATATACATTTGCCCCTTTTGTGAGAAAGAGATTGTCATTGTCCCTCTGAAAAAAGAATAGATTGCAAATATCGTTTCAATATAGTTGGATTGGTTGAAATGCTTAGCTGAGGCAATAAGTTAGTAACATTTTAATTGAACCTCCATTCCTGGGATTTTTTTTAATAAATTTGAGACTGAATCAAATCAGTGAAAAGGAAATGACTCCTGAGGAATTGCGAATGAGGGATTTGGATAAGGAAATATTGCTTTCCTATTCACGGAGCAGCGGTCCCGGCGGACAAAATGTGAATAAAGTAAATACGCGTGTTGAGCTTAGGTTTAATGTTTTAACTTCTGAATGTCTCTCCATACAAGAAAAGGAGCTGATTCTGAAAAAGATCATTAACAAGATCAATAAAGAAGGAGAACTTATTATTGTCTCGCAATCTGAACGCTCACAATTAAGAAACCGGGAAAAAGTAAACGAAAAGTTTTATTTGCTGCTTTCAAGAGCTCTCACTCCCCCGAAAAAACGCAAAGCCACTTCTCCTACCAAGGCTTCCCGCGAAAAGCGCCTGGAAAGCAAACGTATGAACTCTGAAAAAAAACAAATCCGACGGAAAACTGACTTGTGATTTGCCTGAAAAATGATATGTAAAATACTGAAGATGAGATTGATTACTTATGATGATGTTTTTGATATTTATTACCGGCTTAATCTGAAAGGATGGGGTTTTTTAAGGTCAAAACTTTCATTCAATAAGCTTATCCGGACATATTCCAGTTTCAACAGTGATGAGAGACTCACCAGCAACTGGTGGAATATTCCCGCTGTCAGAATCAGATGGAACAGGATTATTACAGGAGACCCGGAAAAAAATTATGTGGATTACGTTTTTGAGAAATACCTCAAAGAAAAGCAAAACCTAAAACTCCTGTCCCCTGGTTGTGGGGTTTGCAGTAATGAATTGAAGTTTGCTGCATTTCCTTCTTTCGGAAAGATAACATGCATAGATCTGGCAGATAAGCCTTTAAATACCGCGAAAAGAATTGCGAAACAGGAAGGCTTTGTTCAGATGGAATTTTTAAAAGGGGATGTAAATGAGATGGATTTTCCCGGGAACTATTATGATGTTGTATTATTCAACTCTTCACTTCATCACTTTAAAAATGTTGAAAATCTGCTAATAAACCGCATATCAAAAACTTTAAAGAATGATGGCTTGCTTGTGATCAATGAATATGTCGGTCCGGGTCGTTTGCAATGGTCAGAAAGCCAGCTGAAAATTGTAAATGACTTACTTCAAAACAGGATCCCTGAAAAATACAAAAGGCGTTACAAATCGCGGTTTTCAAAAAGCAGACTCAGTGGGCCGGGTATTCTTAGAATGATTTTTTCAGACCCTTCAGAAGCTGTTGATTCTGAAAACATTATTCCTGCTCTCAGAAAAGGATTTATTACTCTTGAAGAGAAACATCCCGGCGGGAATATACTGATGCCGCTTTTAAAAGATATCGCATTTCATTTTACAGAAGAAGATCCTGAAGCAATGGTTCTTCTCGATGAACTGATGAAAGCAGAAGATGATTTTCTAAAATATAATCAATCAGATAATATTTTTGGTATTTACAGAAAAAAACAATTGTAATGCTGACAAAAGAAGAAGTAAAACAAATGAGGCTTCAGTTCTGGGCTGAATTTGACGCCTACTCTGTCCGAAAGAAGAAAAGGCTTCGGAAACCTGCA
Organism: uncultured Chitinophaga sp.; assembly: GCA_964404825.1. Classification (GTDB taxonomy): domain Bacteria; phylum Bacteroidota; class Bacteroidia; order Bacteroidales; genus JACJXF01. The sequence continues at coordinate 13,393 of CAYOLQ010000012.1, read as the reverse complement.
AAATGGATCATGAATAATACCGGTATCAAACAGTTAAAACTTAAATTTGATTTTGATGAACAGAGAGCTATTGTTGGCATTGATGTCGAAACAAGGAATCTCGACAAGCGGATTGATGTATTCGGAAAACTGGAACGACTGAAAACGAAGCTTGAAACTGCTCTTAAACAACCACTTATTTGGGAACTTGACCATGTTCTCACAACAGGAAAATCCATAAGCCGCGCATACATTGAATTGCCGGATGTCAGCATTTACAGGAAGGAGGACTGGTCAGGAGTATTTGATTTTTTTTATAAAAATATGCTTATCCTTGAAAAAGTTTATGAAGAATATAAGGATTATCTTAAGTACAGCGAAAACAGTGAAGAATAAATGTATGCAATTTTAGATATAGAAACCACCGGAGGAAGTCCCAAAAACTGCAGAATTACTGAGATTGCAATCTATATTCATGATGGCAGACAGATTGTGGATGAGTTTGTAAGCCTTATTAATCCTGAAGTAAGTATTCCGTATTTTATTACCAACCTTACAGGAATAAGTAATGAAATGGTTGAAGATGCACCACGGTTTTATGAGGTGGCAAAAAAAATTGTAGAACTTACTGATGGAAAAATTGTAGTAGGTCATAATGTGAGCTTCGATTACGGCTTTATACAAAATGAATTTAAGCAGTTAGGCTACGATTTTAACAGGAAAACCATTTGTACAGTTAAACTCAGCAGGAAAATTATTCCGGGATACCGCTCCTATTCCCTGGGCAAAATTTGTGATAATCTGGGAATCACCATTAACGGTAGACATAGGGCAGCAGGTGATGCGTTTGCTACAGTAAAACTTTTTGAACACCTGATTCTGAAATCAGCTGAAATTGGACAGGAATTGCCCTTAAGCGGACCGGTAAGTGGCAGACTTAAAAATCTAAATGAATTCCTTAAACCTGACGACATTAATAAAATACCTGAAACTGCAGGTGTTTATTATTTTCACGATTCTGAGGGAAATCTGATTTATATTGGTAAAAGCAAAAATATTCATCGCAGAATTCTGGACCATCTCGGTAACAGACAAAGCAAACGAGCGATGGAAATGTGTGATAAAATTGCGGGAATAACATTTGAACTTACCGGAAGTGAACTAATTGCTTTACTTAAAGAATCACAGGAAATAAAGACGCATAAACCATTCTATAACAGAAAACAAAGGATATCCTCATATCCATTGGGTCTTTACAGAAGTAAGGATGAATTTGGATACATTCAATTAAAAATAAAAAAAATTGGTGAAGAAAATATGCAGCCAGTAACCTGTTTTGAAAGTAAGTCCGAAGCGGTAGATTACCTCACAGCCATGGTACAACGATACTGGCTTTGTCAGAAATTATGTGGATTATACGATACTGATGGTGCATGTTTCCACTATGAAATCAGGCAATGTAACGGAGCCTGTATTCAGAAGGAACCTGTTTCGGTATATAATGAAAGGGTAGAAAAACTAATATCGGGTTTTGAATATGAAAATGAAAATCTGCTAATCATTGATACAGGTCGCTCAGCAACCGAAAGGGCTGTGGTTTGCATTGAGGAGGGTATTTATAAAGGTTTCGGCTACCTCGATATAACTGAATCATATCTGGGAGTAAATGATATAAAAGAATGCATTAAGCCTTCTTCAGATAACAGGGATATCAGACAAATCATAAATAACTGGTTGCGTAAAAACAAAGTTGAAAAAGTGATTCGATTCTAATCTTCCGGTAAATAACAAAATAATCCATAGCTCTTAAGATTGTTTGGTATGGTGCCTTTTAAAACTAAAATTTTTTGTTTCTTGCTAACCAGTTAAAATAAATCCTAAATCAGATCATAATGGACAAGCATTCCAACTCATCTCGACGTGATTTCCTTCGTCAGTTAACTGTATTAACTGCCACAACAGCTTTATCTTCAGCGTTTCTGGCAGATCTATCCGCGAAAAATATGAAACCGCGAAAAACAGGTCCGAACGAAAAAGTAAATCTGGCTTGTATTGGAATCGGAAACCGGGGAGCAGAGATTATCAGGGAATTATATAAAACCGGACTTTGTAATATTGTTGCCCTTTGCGATACCGATATGGGAGCTGAACATACTTTGGGAGTTTTGAAGGAACATCCAAATGCGCCGCGTTTCCAGGATTTTCGTAAGATGTTCGATAAAATGGAGGGCCAGATTGATGCTGTTTGCATTGGAACTCCCGATTTCAGCCATTTTCCGGCCACTATGCTGGCTATGTCTCTCGGCAAACATGTTTATGTTGAGAAGCCAATGGCCCATACTTTCAACGAAGTTGAATTAATGATGCGTGGAGCAAAGAAATACGGGGTTGTAACACAAATGGGTAATCAGGGACATTCTGAAGCTAACTATTTCCAGTTTAAAGCATGGAAAGATGCAGGAATAATTAAAGATGTTACAGCCATTACAGCACACATGAACAATGAGCGCCGCTGGCACAAATTCGACTCAAAAATAACGGGCATGCCTCCTGCTCAACCACTACCTTCTACCCTTGATTGGGATACATGGTTGGGAACTGAGCAATATCACGATTACAACAAGGATTATATCAACGGTCAATGGCGTTGCTGGTACGATTTCGGGATGGGAGCTTTAGGTGACTGGGGTGCACACATTCTTGATACGGCTCATGAATTTCTCAATCTGGGCTTACCTGCTGAAATTGCAATGCTTAAGGAAACAGGTCATAATAAATTCTTTTTCCCTTATTCCTCGACTTTGCTTTTTAAATTCCCGGAAAGAGACAATATGCCAGCATGTGATATAACCTGGTATGACGGAATGGATAATTTGCCTCCTGTGCCGGAAGGCTATGGAAACGTAGAACTTGATCCCTCGATACCTCCTCCATCGAATGGAAAATTTATTCCCGCAAAACTTAATCCCGGTAAAGTCATTTACAGTAAGGATCTTACATTCAAAGGGGCATCACACGGTAGCACATTATCTATAATCCCTTCAGATAAGGCAATAGAAATGCAATCAAAACTTCCGGAAGTACCTGTAAGTCCATCGAATCATTTTGCAAATTTTCTGCTTGCATGTAAAGGTCTTGAAAAAACTCGTTCTCCTTTCGAAATTGCTGGTCCTCTAAGCCAGGTTTTTTGTCTGGGAGTAATTGCACAACAGTTGAATGCAAAATTAATCTTCGATCGGGAAACAAAGCAGATTACAAATAATCCTCTGGCCAATGAGATGTTGATTGGTGCAAAACCTCGCAGGAAATGGAAAGAGTTTTACAGGTTGTAACAAACTTCCCAGATTTGAAGTGAGTCTGATCAAAAAAATAAGGGTGATTTTCTTCACCCTTATTTTTTTATAGAAAATTACTCTTA
>CAYOLQ010000012.1:0-9896 GCA_964404825.1 uncultured Chitinophaga sp. | reverse complement strand
AAAAAAATAAGGGTGATTTTCTTCACCCTTATTTTTTTATAGAAAATTACTCTTATTGCAAAATCAATTTCTGAATTTTTGATTTCTTTTGTTCTGTCAACCTGATAAAGTAAATTCCTTTAGGCAGATTTGATAAATCGAGTTGAACCTGATTAGCATCCGGACGATAACGAACCATTTCCTGACCTTTATTATTAAGAACCAGTATTTCACAATTGTCTGATAAGTTCGTCAATTCTATGTTAACCAAACCAGATGAAGGATTTGGATAGACGCTAAAATTATTCCTGATTTCCTCTATCCGTGTAGATGCCGGAAAAACAGATGCACTTGTTTTATAAATGATATCTCCGGAACTCAGATTATTACCATTTGCCGCATTAATAGCTGCATAAAACGTAACAGTTCCGGTACTTTCTTCAGGAGCAGTCCATTCGAAACTCCAGGTTTTGCTGTTTCCAATAGGATCAACTCCTGCTGCAGTATGAGTAACCGCCTTTCCGGCATTGGTGAGTTTGGTTTCGGTAGTATTGGTAAGATTGTAGGCGTTTATCTTTTTCTTAAGTGCATCCTCTGCCGTAATTTCAAATCCGAACCTTGAAGCTGCAGGGTCAGTTGCGGCCAGCGTAATGGTATAGATTTCACCAAAATTATAACCACTCTCCGGAATATTGGTACTTATCCATCCATTAGCGGAAGTAACGGTTCCTGCATGACAGGATGTACAAGTATTCCCATTATCACCCGGGGATCCCGTTAAACCACCGGCAGAGCCAGATTTGTTGGCCATTAAAATCAACATAACAGGCATCGCGAGAAGCGGAATAATGTAAGTGAATCTTTTCATAAAAATATTGATTAGAGTTGATTAAGTATAGATGTTAAAAATTCTCTTTACGAAAAGAAACACTAACCTATTCGAATTTGTTCAGGTTAGAGAGCAAAATCTTTTGCCCTACTACAATATTTAATTTTTCAAGGGCAAATTCTTATTTGATTAGTCTCATTCCTACACCTTCATGAGTGATTTTTACAGGCAGAATAAAACCGCTGTCATCAAAATACATCCTGTCAATGCATGTTTCACGATGATTTCCATCGATAGTATCTAATGGCCGGCGGTGATACACAATATACCAGTCGTCTGTTCCGGGAATATTAATTACTGAATGGTGGCCTGCTCCTCTTGCAATATCCGGATCCTGCTGTAATACTTTATCAATCCGTTTAAATGGGCCAAAAGGTGAATCGGCGATTGCGAAGGATACGCAATAATCCGGGCCTGTCCAGTCACCTTCCGACCACATCAGATAATACTTATTGTTGCGGATAAACATAAACGGTCCTTCAACATAATTCTCCGGGGTTATTTCCTTATATAAGCTTCCGTCTGCATAAGGCAACAGTTCTGTGAAATCATCATTGAGTCTGACAATGTTACAGTGTCTCCAGCCTCCATAAATTAAATAAAATGAACTGTCCTTATCCATGAAGATAAATTGATCTATAGGTTGAGCCCCGTTTTCAATTGTCCCTATAAGTGGCTTTCCAAGATAATCTCTGAATGGTCCGCCCGGATTATCAGCAATAGCAATCCCTATTCCCCCGGTCTGTTCATTGTTTTTTATGTCATTTGCTCCAAAGAACAAAAAGTATTTATTTCCTTTTCTTATTACAGAGGGGGCCCATAAGGCATATGCAGCCCATGATATATCTTTGATATCAAGCACATGAGGGTGTTTTTCCCAATGAACCATATCCCCTGATGAAAAAGCATTAAAAAAGGTCTGAATGAGAAAAGGTGGCCAGATATCTCCCTTTCTGGCCTGAATCTGAAATTCTGAAAATATTCCAAATGAACTGTCAGGAATCTCATAATGAGCTGAATAGGTAGGATAAATCCAATATAAATCATCATATATAATTGCTTCCGGATCAGCATACCATCCTTTAATTACCGGATTACCATTCGGGTTTTGTCCGGATAATTCCGCCACAACCATCAGCATAAGGATGACTAATTGTAAATGTTTCATCTCAATATTGATTCTGATGTTTAAAATCAGCATTCCGGTAATTATTATTTTTCTTTAGCGGGATCTGTAATCCATTAGTTTCTTCGAGCCAGGTATTCAGTTCTTCCAGATGCTTTTTAATAATTGGCTGTAATTCAGGTTCATCAATTAAGTTGAACATTTCATTGGGATCATTCTGAATATCGTAAAATTCATTCCGATCCCAGATTCCATGGTATCTGATATATTTGTATTTATCAGTTCTGATTCCAAAAGTGGTTGGTGTCATTGGGAATTCCCATTCCCAGAAATACTCGTAAAAAATACGATCCCGCCAGTTACTCTCGTTGCCTCTTAACAACTGCACGAAAGAAAATCCCGGCATTTCAACAGGCTTTTTCATACCGGCCATTTCAAGACAGGTAGGCGCTATGTCTACATTCTGAACCATTTTGTCTATTACGATTCCTCCTTTAAACAATTCGGGACACCGCACCAGAAATGGCACTTTAACAGATTCCTCATAAAAATGTCGTTTGTCGATTAATCCATGCTCACCCCAGCTAAAACCGTTATCGCCCATGTAAATAACTAAGGTTGATTCATCAATACCTTCTTTCTTTAAATATTCCATAACGGCGCCAATACTCTCATCTACACCCAGAAGGGTTTCGCAATAGTCCTGTACCATTGTATTCATGTCGCTGTTGGAATTATACATATAGTCCACCCCATGCCAGCTTATGCGCTGATTCGCTACCCATTCCGGCCATTTCAGATCACGGTAAGCACCGGTTTTAGTCTGATCATAAGTCGGTGGAAGCGTATAAACTTTGCTTTTGTATTTTCCTTTATGTCTCTGAGCCGGCTGAAACCCGGCATGAACCGCTTTGTGCGACAAATAAACAAAAAACGGCTTTGTCCTGTCTCTTTCTTCAAGCCATTCCAGAGTATGCTTCGTCAATAAATCCGTGATGTAGGTGGAATCCGTGTATTTAATCCTCTCCCCATTAATATTTAATGTTGGGTTATAATATTCTCCCTGTCCGCGAAAACTCTCCCAATGGGTAAATCCTGGACGGGGCGAATCGGAATCATTACCCATATGCCATTTTCCGAAAAAGGCAGTCTGATAACCGCCTCCCTCGAGATATTGCGGGAAATAAGTCAGATTCCCCGGATCCGGAGCCTGATTATCAACAATTGTATGGTTATGCGAATAAAGTCCTGTTAGTATTGATGCCCTGCTGGGTGAACATAAGGAGGTTGTTACAAACGCATTTCTGAAGTAAGCTCCTTCCCCCGCCAGTCGGTCCATGTTAGGTGTCTCGAGCCACGGGACTTTTCCGGTAAACCCCATAAAATCGTGACGGTGATCATCAGTAAGAATGAAAATAATGTTCCTTGGTTTTACCTTTTTATCTACAGCGGGGGATTTTAGCTTTGCCGGCTTATCCTGAGAAAAAGCTATAACTGAAGTAAACAGGACTGTTACTCCGAAAATAAGTTTTTCATTCATATTATTTATTCTTTAATTAATCAAGAGTATCATTCTACCCTTGAAGCCTGACAACTGAGTTTCTTTCAATTATACCTGTCTGATAGTATCTTAATCATTTAATTACCAATCATTTTATATGTTTGAACATACTCACTATTCTGAATTCTCAGGCTGTAAATTCCAGGGGTATCCATATAGATGACGGTTTGGGGATTATTTTGATCCAAATCCTTAAGAATAACACTTTTACCCAGCATGTCAAAAAGTTCAATAGTTGTATTTCCGGATGCTTCTGCAGGCGAATCAACTATGAAATATCCTTTAAATGGATTTGGATAAACCCGGAAATAACTTTTCAAATCATAAATACCGGTTGCACATCCCGGACTAGCTGCTGAGAAAACCTCCACAACAACAGGTTCTGAAACAGCCGTGCAGCCTTTTGAGTTAGTTATCAAACTATATGACCCGCTTTCAGACACATCAATCGAAGTAACAGATCCCTGAATTTTGGTAGAACCTTTCATCCAGTTGTATGTCAGATCGTTGGAAAGGTTTGCATTGAGTTTTACTTTTCCACCCGGACAAAAAGAAAGATTCCCTTCGGTAGTGATTATTGCATCAGGTAAAGGGTTAACCACCACTTCTAAGGAATCGGAGATTAATTCCAGCGTACCTTTGGTTGCTTTGACCAAGTATTTTCCAGCCTGATTAACAACAATCTCAGCATTTTGATCAGACAGCTGAATGCCGCCATTAAACCATTGATATACAGCATTTTCAAAAAAAGGAGCGGTTAATGTAATGTCTTCTCCTTCGCACAATATTGCAGGTTTTGTTGTAGAAATCCCGAAATTGTCAGGAATGGTTGTATCAAATGAAAGCACAAGAATATTTTCTTTGCCACTTAGATTTGAATTCGTTATACTGAATGTTCCGCTGCGTTCCTTGTCACCTGCAGTGACGGTATATTTATAGGTTCCTAAGAATCCCCCGAAAGAAGTTTTACCATTAGAATCAGTTATACTATCTGTCTTTTTTGTCCACCACTGATTATATATCATTTCCCTCCAGACTTCACCATGAGGTCTGATGTTCCAATCCAAATCATAAAATGCAGCACTCGGTTTCCAGTGAGCTCCTGCATAAAATCCCCAAACAAGAAATGATTTTACTGAAGCATGGCTAAAAACAATTGTCATAAAATCGCGGGTATAATCGGCCTGAACCAAAGGCTGGGTAATTTCTATATCGTGTTCCGTTATCTTAATTTCCTTGCCAAGTTCGCCAAAACGTTCAAGAATTGAATAAACCCGGGTAATTGGAGTAAGATCGCTTGAAAAATGGCCCTGCATCCCAATTCCATCAACTTCAGCTCCCTTTTCCTCAAGAAATTTTATCAGATTGTAATAAGAATCATGTTTTTTAGTGTCCAATCCCCCGCCACTAAGAATACCATAATCGTTAATGTAAAGTTTCACCCCACGGTCGTTCTGACGCGTCCTTTTTAACCAGTCGGCCATAACATCATTTCCAAGAACTCCCATAATATCTTTCTCGGAATAAGGTTCATTAATAACATCCCAGTCGTTAAGCCTGCCGCTGGCAAACTGAGTTACCTGATCGATATGTTTATCGATTTCATTGCGAAGCGCAACAGGATTGGTACTAAGCGCTTGTAAGGAAGCCGGGCACCACCTCCATGCAGGCCAGATGACATTATGTCCGCGGACAGGAATATCATGCTTATCAAGCGAATCAAGCGATTTTCGGATATTCAAAGTTGAATTGGGATTAAAAACCGGCCATTTCAAATCATTTTCAAAAACAACCTCATTGAAGTTTTCATAAACCTTTTCCCGGAAAACAGCATTTGAAAGAAAAACATTAGCAGGTATAGCTGATCCAAATCCAAACTGATGCCTGGTCATCTCAATGGAAACAGTGGCATCAGGAACTACCTGTCCCAGTTCATCATAAACGGTCACATTAACAACCCCCTTTCTTATCTGCTCTATCCTTTCAGCAGCCGGTGCTCTCCAGGCGGCATCAGCATCGCGACCGCTATATGTAATTTCAGTAACAGGCAAATCGTTGACAGTAAGAGTATTATAATAATTCAAAAATTTCACATCAGCTATCTCTATAGTCTGAGAAGGAAAGCCGGCAAATAAGGCATAGCGTGCCTGAGAAGTAGTGAGTGTCGCGAGGCTTTTGACAGGAGCATAATATTGTTTCCATTCCTTTCCAATACTTACTTTAGTATAGATTTCCTTTGCATAGGTGGTATTGTGTTCGATAACAACCATAACAAAACCCTCACCTGTTTCCTCCATAGATTCAACCGTGCGGGCATAGAAAGCTACAAGAATTACATCGTTTATTGTTATACCTGAAGAAGTTGGAAATTGTACCTGAGCATCCCAGGCATTTAGTATGTCGGTAGAAGTGACCAGATTCAGTGCTTTGGTAAATGGCTGATCGGTAACAATAACTTCGGTAAGTGCAATCTTGCCAACTTTCTGGTAAGTGTTTCCGGTTGTTACATTTAACATGGTGCCGCCTTCGGGAACCTGCGAATCCGCATATCCACAAATAAAAAGAAGGCTGATAAGAAGCAGGTGTTTGAGGTAGATTTTCATCATATTATTTAGCTAGTCGAGATAATAGTAAGATTTCAAAAGTAGGGAAAAAACTGATGAATATTTCCTTAAGAGATATTATTTATTGCGAAATTGCTCCCAATATTCAGGGCAATTTAAATATCAATTATCAACATTTACATAAACAGTAATTGAATGATTTGATGATATGGGCTAAATTTTGAAAGTTGCAATAATACAATAGGTTCAACAATCATTTCGATTTTTACAGCCTGAATTCAAACAAGCAAAATATGAATCATGATAAAATGTATTTTTTATTTGATGGCATGCTTACTATTTACTATGGCGATACTTTAAGGGCAAATGGTTGTTTTTATATTTCCAAACCCTTGTGAGTGTGAAATTCGCCCGGAGCTAAATAATTGCATTTTAGGAATGGAATACTTAATTGAAATAGTATCCCTGTATGGCAAAATCGTAGCGTATAAACATTTAAAAGCTAATAATTATAGCGAAGTTATAAGCCTGGGCAGTAATGAAAGTAGTATTCTTTGCGTTTCAAAATGGGTGTATCACCCAATTTCAATCGCACCTTTGCTAAATCGGCAGGAAACCAGCCCATGCACATAATATTAACAAAAAACACAAATCATACAATCAAGTGCTATGGCCCAGAGGATGAAACTGGTGGGGTCAACTATTATTCGGTGTGAGACAAAATAGCAACAGCAAGAGTTTTGAGAGTGGAGGAAAAACAGCAACAGCAAGAGTTTTGAGAGTGATTGTTTACCTCTTGCTCGAGTCTCAAACTCTTTGCTACTTTCAGCAAGAGTTTTGAGAGTGGAGAGTACATAAAAAGTCTGAAGTATTAGTTTTCGTTCTTGCTCAAAACTCACACTCCAAACTTTCTTTGTGATCCAGCTGGGATTACTCCCTTCGGTCGTGAGCTCGTCACTCCGTTCCTCGGTTCGAACCCAGGGTTCTCATCCTGATTGGTACAAATAAAAAAGCAGCAAGCCAAAGAGCCTACTGCTATAAAAGTGATCCAGCTGGGATTCGAACCCAGGACCCCATCCTTAAAAGGGATGTGCTCTACCAGCTGAGCTACTGAATCATTCTTTGTTTTTGTTAACGGGTTGCAAAGATAAAGAGTAATCTAAGAAATGCAATATGTTTGAGGAAAATTATTTACAAAAAAGATCCTGTCATAATTAAACAATTAATTTTCAGGAATATAGTCGGAATGGTTTTTATCCAGAAGACTGCATCGAATGTAGTACTTTACAATATTTCTAGATTTAATATGAATCTTATGGATTGATTATACTCTTTAATATCCTTTTTACAAATGCCGGGCCTTCGTAAATAAAACCGGTATACACCTGTATCAGTCCCGCCCCGGCTTGCAGTTTTTCATGAGCATCCTTAACGGTCATAATGCCTCCTACTCCAATAATTGGTAGCTTCCCTCCTGTTCTTTGTGAAATGTAACGTATTACTTCAGTAGAGCGGGCGCTCAGAGGGGCACCTGATAACCCTCCATTGGCGATTAAATCAACTTTCTGTTTATCTGTTATAAGCCCATCCCGCTTTACAGTTGTATTGGTTGCTACAATTCCATCTATGCCCAGTTTCTGAACAATTGAAAGAGCTTCGTCTATCTGTACAAAATTCAGATCGGGAGATATCTTAAGTAAAACAGGCTTTTTTATCGATTTTAAGGCCCTTCTGTCAACGATCTCCCTCAGGATTCCCTCCATTACTTCCTGATCCTGAAGCTTGTCTATTTCGCCAGTATTGGGGCAACTAACATTCACTACAAAATAATCGACAGAATCATAAAGCTTTTCGAAACAGTAAACAAAATCATCTATAGCTTTTTCATTTGGCGTATCGGTGTTTTTTCCTATGTTTCCACCTATTATAAGACCAGGTTTGCGATTTTGTAACATTTCCACTGCAGCATCAACACCGAGATTATTAATTCCCATGCGGTTAATCAGTGCTTTGTCTTTTGGCAGGCGAAACGACCTGGGTTTCTGATTACCCGGTTGAGGGCGGGGTGTAATGGTTCCGGTTTCGATAAACCCGAAGCCGAAACTGCCAAACTCATTATAAAATAAAGCATTTTTATCAAAGCCTGCTGCAAGTCCTACAGGATTTTTAAAACGTAAGCCCAAAAAGTCTTTTTCAAGTTTTGGGTCATCCAGACAAAATAGTTTTCGTAACAACCATGGGAAAAAAGGCAGCCGGTGAATCAGTCTGACTGAAATTACAAGTATTTCATGGATTTTCTCAGGGGATATAAGGAACAGAAGGGGACGAACAATGACTTTATACATGCAATTTTCCGGCAAAGTTAATACAATTGATTGGGAAAATAAATCATCTCAGGATGATTTTTCAGGAAGGACAATGATGCAGAACAGAAGGAAAAAGATTACAGTAAAACAACAGTTTTCTTCTCATGAAGGACATGTCTTCACTAATTTTCGTTAATGTTCCGGAGTATAATCAGAAAAGGTTTTGTCTGTATAAAAAATAACAACCTTTTCAATTTCTTTTCGTGCTGGTAAGCGGATAGGTCTTGATTCTATTGGTTTTGCCCCTGGAACATCAAAAGACTTGTTCTCCGAATCAATCGTCAAAGGGGTTTCAATAATCTTATCAGTATTTACTTCGCTGGTTTTACTATTCAGGTTATCGAATAAACCTGGCTGCTGAGGCACGTCATTTTTGTACATGAGACCTTTACCGCGCAGAAGCCAGTCGGGGTTAACAGCAGGAAAGCTATCCAGAATTTTAATGATGAAATCATAGCTGGGTTTGTTTCTTCCAGACAATATATGAGATATACTTGAGCGCTGCACTCCAATACGCTCAGCAAAACGGGTTGGATTGATCCCCTCGGTTTTTAACAATTGTACCAGTCTTTCTTCCATATTGCAAAAGTTAGATTCACAAATGTAAATATTATATATTTCACTTATGTGAACTATTTGTTTACTTATTGCAATTTAAAGTGTTTACATTTGTATTCATTGTCAGACAGCTTCCGGATATTAGTGTTGGTATTTTGAGCAAGGGGAAAGCAAAAATCATAACATAAAGTTCCAGGTAAAATATGAATGAAGTGTTAGGCAGGACTCCTCGGTATATTATCAAAATGACTTAATACTATTATATTACAAGGTTTATTAATGCATTCTGTCGTTTAGGGAATATGTATATAAGCTTGTATGGAAAGAACAGGAGGAAATCCTCGATAATTAATGTATTTCTTCTAAAACATAGTTCCTACAACCCTTTCGTGAGCGAAATATTATTGGAAAGAAGGAATAGTAAAGCAATTTACTTTAAATAAACATTATATATTATTAGTTAGTAATGATATATCTGAATTTTTTGGCCATTTTATAGTCTATTCTTCTAAATTATATTGATTTTAATCAATTTTTACTTTAAATATATTATATAATTAATTGGTTTACAGTATTATAGATATACAATTTATATATACGTTTCAGTGGTTTACAAATGTATCTAACGCATTAACAAATTTCATTTTTCTATTCATGATTTCGATAATTAGTCATGTTTACATTTGTATAAGTAGTACATATGTGTTATATTTTCTGGTGTATTTCTGGTAAATTGTACATCTGTATACAATTTAATGTAGAATGTGTAGAAAGTAAATATTGATGTTTATGAAGAATATTATCCCAAAGGATGAATAGATCAAGCTGTTGGTACTTATGAAAATAATTGTTG
>CAYOLQ010000011.1:53211-62500 GCA_964404825.1 uncultured Chitinophaga sp. | reverse complement strand
CAACTAACGGAATTTGCAGGCTGCTGTGTAATGATAATATCAGGATGAATAGTGATTTTTGCAGTACCGGTAAGGTTTGCAGATGGGGCAGTGGAAACACAGCCTTTCGCATCTGTTACCGATATCAGAGTGTATTCAGTATAAACAGAAGGGCTCACATTAATATTGGTATTACTGATATATCCCGGAACAGAGGCTACTCCATTATTGATATTGACAGTATAAGGAGCTGTTCCGGTAGTGATATTTACCTTCAGAGGTGTGTTTGTGGCAGGGCAAATGGTTGCGTCTCCACTGATTACTGCAACAGGCAAAGGGTTAACAGTTACTGTTACAATATTACTATAAACCGGTGAACAACTGCCTGAATTTACTCTTCTCCGGAAATAGGTGGTTGAACTTATACCTGAAGGAGGATCGTAGCTCGGCAGATTTGCTCCGGGAACATTTCCGAATGGACCAGCAAATGCTGCTGAACTTTCCCATTGATAAAGATATGAACCAGGGCCATCAGTCGGAGGACTTGCTTCATTAAGGATAGAGGGATCCCCCAGATAACAAACTTCCTGACTGCCCGATACCGAACCCGGCGTTAATACAGCAGGCTGTGTAATGAATATAGTATCCTGGTCAGAACAACCGTTTGCATCGGTCACGAGCATTACAACTCTACCTGCAGCAGCACCGCTGAAACTTTGTGATGTGGGTGAAACAGGTATTACGGTTGCCCCGGCAGTATTTTCTACCTCGGTAAAGGTATACGGACCAGTACCTCCGGAAACTGAGAAACTACCTGTACCTGATGCGTCGCCGAAACAAGGCAGAATATTATTAGCCGATTTGCTGAGGTTAAGCACAACGGGTTCAATAAGGATAACCGATGTGGAAACTGTACATCCATTAGCATCAGTTACTGTAACATTATAGGTGCCGGCAATAAGACCTGTATTGTCTTCATTGAGTGAGGTGAATAAGGCCGGACCGGACCAGTTGTAAGTAAATGGAGCTTCACCTCCGGCAACCGTCAGATCAATCTCTCCATCAGATGCACCAAAGCAACTGATATCATAACCGCCAGCATATTTAAAGGTTGTAAAACTTAAAGCGAGCGGAGGTCTTACTTCAATAATGACCTGTGAAGTTGCAGTACAGCCGTTAAAATCCGTTACCGTTACTGTATAGGTTGTTGTTGCTGCCGGTTTGGCAATTGGATTCAGCACATTAGTATAATTCAGGCCTATTATCGGCGTCCAGCTGTAGATATAACCACCACCTGGAAGTTCTTCTCCACCTGTGGTTACAACATTGAGATTTGCGACGGATGAAGGACAAGAACTAAGAATATAATCTGAGGAAGAAGCCACAGGAGCAAGCGGAGGTGCAACATTAACCGTAACATTTGCTGTAGTCTGGCAGCCGTTTAAATCGGTCACTGTAACTGTGTAAATTGTAGTAACTGCTGGTTTAGCAACAGGATTAGGTATGGAGGCATCGTTCAGGGTTCCTGCATTATTCCAAAGGTAGGTATAACCGGGTTCACCTCCGGTAACCGTAACGCTAAGCTGGGATACTGAGGTGGCACAGGTGCTGATTAATGCATCTGTGGCAGCTGCAGTTGCAGTCAGCGCAGGAGCAACAGTTACTGTTACATTGGCGGTAGTTGAACAACCGTTAACATCCGTAACCGTGACGGTATATAATGTTGTCACAGCAGGTTTGGCAACAGGCGATTTGATATTTGCATCATCAAGGTCTGTCGTAGGGATCCAGCTATATGAATATCCTGCTTCTCCACCTGTAACATTTACATCAAGTGTTGATGTTGATCCCGGACACGTACCAATCAGAGGATCAGAAGCTGTTGCGGTTGCACTAAGTACCGGAGCAACATTTACTGTTACACTGGAAACGGCAGAACAACCATTCTCATCGGTAATAGTCACCGAATAAGTTGTTGTTGACCCTGGTTTTGCAACAGGATTAGGAATGGTAGCATCGCTTAGTCCGGATGAAGGCGACCAGCTAAATAAGTAACCACTGAGAGGCATTTCTCCTCCTGCAGGCGTAGCCAGGAGGTTTGATACTGAAGTGGCACATGTGCTTATCAGCAGATCGTCGGCAGTTGCCGCTACTGTTAATAAAGGAGCGACAGTAACCGTTACACTGGCTGTGGTCTGGCATCCGTTTGCATCCGTTACTGTAACCGTATATAAAGTTGTTAAAGCGGGTTTTGCAATAGGATTTTTTAAAGTGGGATCACTTAGACCCGTAACCGGGGCCCAGTTGTAAGTATATCCTGCTTCTCCGCCGGCAGCAGTAACATCGAGATTACTGGTTGAGGTAGGACAGGTTCCAATAAGTATGTCAGAAGCTGTTGCGATTGCAGTAAGTGCTGGCAATACTGTTATAGTAACATCTGCTGTTGTTGAACAGCCGTTATTATCAGTCACTGTGACGGTATAGGTTGTAGTTACAGCAGGTTTGGCTACAGGATTCTTAAGAGTATTTGCAGAAAGAAGGGATGCAGCAGGTGCCCAGCTATAGCTATAATTAGTCTCTCCTCCCGTTACATTAACATCCAGAGTACTGGTGGATGTAGGACAAGTACCGATATTATAATCACTGGCAATTGCTGTTGCTGCCAAATCAGGTCTTACCGTAACTGTGATATTAGAAGAAGCAGTACATCCGTTTGCATCGGTTACAGTTACTGTATAGGTGGTAGTAACTGCTGGTTTTGCAACCGGATTATTGATCAATGCATTGCTCAAACCAGATACAGGTAGCCAGCTGTAGGAATATGCCATCTCTCCGCCGGCTGCTGTCGCTGTTAGGTTTGCAACTGAACCCGGACAAGTTCCGATGTGGGTGTCGCTTGTACCGGTTGTAACGGTTAAAGCGGGATTCACTGTAATAAGAATATCCGAAGTCGTGGAACAACCGTTGGCATCGGTAACAGTAACTGTATAAGTTGTTGTTACTGCAGGTTTGGCTATTGGAGTTTTAATAAACGGATTATTCAAACCAACTACAGGGGCCCAGCTATATGTATAAGCAGCCTCTCCGCCTGTTACCGTAACATCCAGATTTGCCAATGAAGTAGGACAGGTTCCAATTATGTTATCATCGGTTGTGGCGGTAGCAACTAGTGGAGGTTGAACGGTAATAGTAATACTTGCTGTTGTCGAACATCCATTTACATCAGTAGCTGTAAGGGTATAGTTGGTTGTGGCAACAGGTTTAGCAACCGGGTTTTGTATCGTGGGATCACTGAGTCCAGCAACCGGAAGCCAGCTGTATGTATAACCAGGTTCTCCACCCGTAACAATTGCATTAAGTGTACTTGTGGATGTCGGACAGGTGCTGATAATCAGGTCGCTGGCGGATGCTGTGGCACTCAATGCCGGCTGAACTGTGATGGTAATATTACCAGAAGCACTACAACCGTTTGCGTCGCTAACTGTCAGGGTATAGGTTGTTGTAACCAATGGTTTCGCAACCGGATTGGGTATATTGGTTGCACTAAGTCCTGCAGCCGGCACCCAGCTGTATGTAAATCCTGCTTCACCACCTGAAACTACGGATGAAATATTTGCAACCGAAGTCGGGCAGGTTGAAATAACATAATCATCAGCTGTCGAGGACACACCCAGTGCGGGTTGTACGGTTACTGTTATAGATGAAGTAGTTGTGCACAAATTCGCATCCGTAACAGTAACTGTATACAAAGTTGTCAAAGCAGGTTTTGCAACCGGATTTTTAATATTCGAATCATCCAGACCCGTTGAGGGGAACCATTTGTAGGTATATGCGGCTTCACCTCCGGCAACGGTAACATCGAGATTTGATACTGATGTAGGACATGTTCCGATTATTAAGTCGCTGGCCGTAGCCACTGCGGTAAGATCAGGAGCAACATTAACGAGAACCGGTGCTGTTGTGGTACAATTATTAGCATCCGTTATTGTAACCGTATAGGTTGTTGAAACCAATGGTTTTGCAGTAGGATTAATAATTGTCGCATTGCTGAGACTCCCTGAATTGTCCCATAAATAGGTGTATGAAGTTTCCCCGCCCGATACAGTTACGTTGAGTTGAGCATCAGATGACGGACATGTTCCAATCAAAGCATCATCTGTTGTAGCAACAGCCGAAAGGGAAGGAGCCACATTTACAGTTACATTTGACACGGCTGTACAACCGTTATTGTCGGTAATTGTAACGGTATATGTTGTTGAAACAACCGGTTTTGCAATCGGATTCCTTATAGAAGTATTGCTGAGACCTGCAGCAGGAGACCAGCTATAAAGGTAAAGGCCTGCACCCAAATCTTCTCCCCCGTTAACATTAACATCAAGCTGAGCCTGAGATGTGGGACAAGTGCCTATAAGATTATCAGTAGTTGTTGCAACAGCAGTTAAAGCCGGATTTACTGTGATTAATACACTGGATGTCTTTGAACATCCGTTTGCATCTGTTACCGTTAGGGTATATGTTGTTGTTGCAGCAGGTTTTGCAACCGGGTTGGGGATATTTGCGGCACTCAGACCGGAAGCAGGTGACCAGCTATAGATATAACCTCCTCCTCCCAGTTCTACTCCACCGGTAATGGTAGCATTGAGATTTGCAACACTGGTTGGGCAGGTACCAATAATGTTATCATCGGTGGTTGCCGTAACATCAAGTGCAGCGGGATGAGTAAGTGTGTAATTACCAGTTATTATGCATCCGTTTGCATCGGTAATTGTAGCTGTATAAGATCCCGCGGTAAGAGCATTCTGGTTTGCAGCACCCGCAACAAGCCCGCTTCCGCCGACCGTTGTCCAGGAGTAGACATAAGGAGAAACACCACCAGTAACGCTTAGTCCGATGGTTCCCGTGTTAGCACCGTTGCAATTGATATTATGACTTCCTTCGATACTTGTTGAAAGTACTGATGTCAGATTAAGTGCAACGGGCTGTGAAATTGTAACTACAGAAGTTACCTGGCACCCGTTGGCATCGGTAACTCTCATATTAATTGCACCTGCTCCGGCATTACTGAAGTTGATACTGCTGGCAAGAGGAGCAGCAACAGTTCCACCTGTTGTGTTGCTGACTGTAAAGAATGTATAAGGTGCAGTGCCTCCACTTGCTGTAAAACTACCAGCGCCTGAGGTTTCAGCATTGCAAAGCAGATTAATATTACCGGAATTGGCTAGCTGTAACAGAGCTGGCTCAGTAATAGTTTGGCTTGCAGTTGATGTACACGAATTAACATCGGTAACTGTTAAATTATAAATACCTGCTTTTAATCCTGTTATATCCTCTGATCCGGATGAATATGCATCCGGTCCTGTCCATGCAAATGTAAATGGAGTGTTTCCGGTTGCTGTAAGCGCTATAGAACCTGTATTATCCCCGTTACACAGAAGGTTGGTTCCTGTAAGAGAAAGGACAGGACGAGCATTCACGGTAATAACTGCACTGCCACTAAGCAAACCAAGGCAGGAATTATTATCGGTTAGAGCAGTTAATGTGTATGTTGTAGTAATCAGGGGACTAACGTTAAATGTATAGGTTCCCGTGGGATGATTGTTCACATTTACTGAACTGGTACCATCAAAATAGGTGAAATTGTACGGAGCCGGACCTGTAAGAGAAACAGTGATTGTAGCTGTGTTTCCTGCGCAAATTGCAGCGGTGCCGCTTATGGTACCGGTTGGTTTCGGGAAGAAGTTTACTGTAGCATTTCCCGTTCCTGTATTAACACAGGCTTTACTGTCGGTTACACTGGTAATTGTATAATTCCCTTGTTGATTAACCGTGAGTGTATGAGGAGAAGCAGGTGCATTTATAGATGCTGAATCAGCTCCATTATAAGCATAAATAAAACTCCAGGGTCCATTACCGGTAAAGGCTATGTTCAACGGTCGGGTTCCTTCCATACAAATCGTTCCTCCATTGCTTATTGTAGCTGTTGGGAGGGCTGTAACTGTTATCAGCAGAGGGGTATGATTGGTTACACATCCGGCAGCATTTGTTTCTCTGACGCGCAGGTCTCCACTGAAAGTACCAAAACTTATTGTTACTGAATCTGAAGATGGATCTCCAACAATCACTGCCCCAGCAGGCAGGGTCCATAAATAGACTGATCCTGCATTTTCCGGAACGCTGTATATTGATGTAGACATCGCACATACTTCATTATCACCGGTAATTGCAGATATGGGAGAGGGATCGTAAACCTGCACGGGGAAAAGTCCCGCAGGGCTTGGGCAGCTGAAACTGTTGGTTTCAACTACCGAAATATTTCCAGACCCACCAGTTATTGCAGCATTGATGATGATTGCATTTGTGTTGAAGTCAAAGGTTTTTGTTCCAACAGATGCGGGCACAGTCCAGGTGTAGCTGGATCCATCAACAGGAGGAACAGAATATACGAGATTAGTTTCACCACGACAAAGTTTATCACGGCCGGCAATAACAGGAACAGCAGGTTCAGGGTTCACAGTTATTACCACATCTCTGGGAATACCTTCACATCCGAATGAGGATTCAGGGGTAACGGTATACGTGGCTGTAATAGGAACAAGGCTATAATTAACCAGAATATCGGTAATGTGATTCTTTAAAACAGGATCGGCAGTAACATTTGCACCCGGAGAACCCTGTGTTGATCCATTCGACATTACAGGAAGGCCCCAGTTAAAAATGCTTCCGGCCGGAGTGTTTGCAGGTAGTAAAATAATTTCCTTGTTTACTGCTACATTGGAGCATACAGTTTTAACCTGACCCGGAACAATAACCGGCTGAGGTCTGATGGTAACTATCACGTCAACAGGTAATCCAATACAGGCAGCTCCAAACAACGGAGTAACCCTATAGGTAACATTCCTGTTAAGACCTGTTTCGTTGTTATATTTATTTGTCTGAAGGAAATTGGCAGGAGCATTATTAGCCGGCAAAACCACATTCCCCGGGTCTGCAACCAGCCCTGCCTGTGAACTGACAAGACTTATGTTGTAACCGGTAGGAATGACGCTTCCGGTTGCTTCTTTAAGAATAAGTTCTATATTATCACGACTGCATGCAAAACGGTTAAGTCCTGGATCAAGTACCGGTTCTGCTCCAACAGTAACAACGATATTCTTAATTGCGCTCAAACAGCCATTATAACTTGCTCTTACTGCATATGTTGCAGATAAAGCCAGCCCTGATGTATTTGAAAAAACATCGGTAATATTGGCATTCGAGGGAGCAACTCTTGCTGTTGCTCCTGTTAGCCCTGCATCCATTGTTGGAAGGGGCCAGGTGAATGTAACATTATCGCCGGGATTTGTGAAATTCGCAAGAATTATTTCATGATTCAGAGCATTTCCTGAGCATACGGAGGCTGTCTGATCTGTAATTACCGGTTCCGGTTTAACTGCTACAACAACATTCTGAACATTCGTGCATGTATTTGCAGTTAGCGTATATACATAGGTTACGTTCAGAGTTCCTGAAGTTTTGTTAACCAGGATTTCATTAGGATTATTTGTTCCTGTATTTACCGGGTTATCAATTCCCGCTACAACTCCCCTGCTCCAACTGAAAGTTGTAACAGGTGTCAGACTGGTTGGAGTATAACTAAATGCTGTACTACTGCATATAGCAGGTGGGGCCAGGGAACTCGAAAGGATTGGGGTGGGATTAACCGTAACAATTACATTAATAGTTGCACCTGAACATAATAATGATCCCGGGGCTGTGCCAGTCCAGGGGGTAATATTGTAGGTGACTGTTTGAACTGAAGTGCCTGAATTATTCAGCGTCTGAGAAATGGGTGAAGAAAGCAGGGTACCTGTTGCAGGTCCGCTGCTGGCACCGGTAATATTTGGACCTACTCCGCTAACTGTCCATCTGTAATATGTTGTATTGCTTGTAGTTGTACTTGTACTTACAGTCAGATTAGCTGTTCCTCCGTCACAGACAGCAATATTCGGACTTGAAATCACAGGTGTCGGTTCAATAGTTATCACTGCTGAAATTGGTGTGCCTGCGCACAATAAAGCTCCGGGTGCTGTACCTGTCCTCGGGGTTATATTATATGTAACCGTTTGTGCCGTTGAACCCGTATTATTCAGAGTCTGAGATAATGCTGTGCCTATCAGTGTGCCGTTAGCCGGACCATTGCTTGCTCCGGTAATATTTGCTCCAACAGCACTTACAGTCCATGTATAATACGTTGAATTATTGGTTGTGGTACTTGTATTAATAGCTAGTGCGCTTGACGTATTATCACAGATAGTTTTATCAGCAGCACTGATAACCGGTGTAGGTTCAACAGTAACCACTACGGCAATGGGAGAACCAGCGCAAAGCAGTGATCCCGGTGCTGTACCTGTCCATGGAGTGATGTTATATGTGACAGTCTGTGCTGTAGTTCCGGTGTTATCAAGAGTTTGTGCCAGGGGTGATGTGAGTAGTGTACCTGTTGCAGGTCCGCTACTTGCCCCTGTAATATTTGCACCAATACCACTAACTGTCCATGTATAATATCTGATGTTACTTGTGACTGTGGCAGAACTAACCGTAATGGCAGTAGAGGTATTATCGCATATGGTTTTATTTGGAGAAGTAATTACCGGAGTTGGTTCAACAGTAACAACCACTGAAACAGGAGTGCCTGAACATAATAATGCACCAGGCGCCGTACCGGTTCTGGGGGTAATATTATAGGTAACGGTTTGAGCAGTAGTTCCTGTATTATCAAGCGTTTGTGAAATAGGTGATGTGAGTAATGTTCCATTTGCCGGACCATTGCTTGCACCGGTAATATTTGCGCCAACAGCACTGACTGTCCAGGTGTAATAGCTTGTATTACTGGTTGTAGTGCTTGTACTAACAGTAATATCAGTTGAAGTATTATCACAAATAGTTTTATTGGGTGAACTGATAACAGGAGTAGGTTCAACAGTAACTACCACTGCAATAGGAGTACCTGCGCAAAGTAGGGATCCCGGTGCTGTACCTGTCCATGGAGTGATGTTATAAGTGACTGTTTGTGCCGTAATTCCTGAGTTATCAAGGGTCTGTGACAGAGGTGAAGTGAGTAGGGTTCCCGTTGCAGGTCCGTTACTTGCTCCGGTAATATTTGCACCAATAGCACTTACTGTCCATGTATAATATCTGATGTTACTGGTAACTGTGGCTGAACTTACTGTAATGGCAGTAGAAGTATTATCGCAAATGGTTTTGTTAGGAGAAGTGATTACCGGAGTTGGTTCAACAGTAACAACCACTGAAACAGGAGTGCCTGAACATA
>CAYOLQ010000011.1:43584-53111 GCA_964404825.1 uncultured Chitinophaga sp. | reverse complement strand
CAGTAATATCAGTTGAAGTATTATCACAAATAGTTTTATTGGGTGAACTGATAACTGGTGTTGGTTCAACTGTAACAACCACGGCAATTGGAGTACCTGCGCAAAGCAGAGCTCCCGGGGCAGTACCTGTTCTGGGGGTAATATTGTATGTAACCGTCTGGGCTGTTGTTCCGGTGTTATCAAGAGTCTGTGCAATTGGAGACGACAAGAGTGTTCCAGTTGCAGGTCCGTTACTTGCTCCGGTGATATTTGCACCTACTCCGCTTACAGTCCAGGTATAATATGTTGTGTTACTGGTTGTAGTGCTGGAACTGACAGCTATTGCCGTAGAGGTATTGTCACAAATGGTTTTGTTTGGAGAAGTAATTACCGGAGTTGGTTCAACAGTAACAATTACTGCTATGGGTGTGCCGGAACATAATAATGCACCCGGCGCCGTACCGGTTCTGGGTGTGATGTTGTAGGTAACGGTTTGAGCAGTAGTTCCTGTATTATCAAGTGTTTGTGAAATTGGTGATGTGAGTAATGTTCCTGTAGCCGGACCATTGCTTGCACCGGTAATATTTGCGCCAACAGCACTGACTGTCCAGGTGTAGTAGGTTGTATTACTGGTGGTTGTACTTGTGCTGACAGTAATAGCAGTTGAAGTATTATCACAAATAGTTTTATTGGGTGAAGTAATAACCGGTGTAGGTTCAACAATAACGGTTCTGGTTATTGCTGCACCGGGACAAGCCGTTGCTCCGGGCCCCTTGGGAGTAATTGTATATGTGACTGAAACCGGGGAGGTATGGTCGTGTCTTAAGATTCTGGATAGGATTTCGGTACCGTTTCCGTCGCCATCAGTAATTGAACCTGCAAGTGGTTCTTTTCCAACTGTCCATGAATAACCTGCAGCAGGAACAGAAGCAACAGTGTAATCAAAAACGGAATTGTTTATTGTGGAATTAAGACTAATATTAAGGGCTGCATCATTACATATTATCGGTGTATTATTAACCGTTCCGGAAGCATCAGGAATACCATTGATATTAATTGTATATGCGCCGGCAGGCAAGCCGATACCGGGAACTGAGTTACCGCAAATATCTGTAACTCCTGTAAGTGTATAACTATGAGGACCAACAGCAAGGGCTCCAAGAGCAATATTGGTATTTGAAATATATCCTGCATATGGAGTTGCCGGAGCACCTGTAATTGTGAGAGTATAGGGAGGGGCACCTCCAGTAATAACAGAACGTAGGGTACTTGTAGCTCCGACGCACGCATCCCCGCTGCCTGTAAGGGTTGCATTGGTTGGTAAAGACCCAACTGTGATCAGAATGCTTGTCCCCAGGCTTGTCGGACTACAACCTGCAGCATCGGTTACCGATGTTAGGGCATAAGTTGTATTGGCTAAAAGATTACCAGTATTCTGGTTTGTGCCGCTGATATAGGGAGTTAATGCAGGCTGGGCAGCACCGTTTCTAGTATAGTTAATAGTGTAAGGGGAAGTGCCTCCAGTTAGGACAATGTTGATATTCGTAGCTGTGTTGGAGCATATACTTGCATTGTCCATTAACTGTGCAAGACTGAATTGCGGATTTACATTTACCGTGACGGTGTTAAGTATGATGTCGCAGGATGTTGTTGTGTTTACAGCTACTGCATAAAAACTGGTATTTGCAGTAAGTGCACCTGTATTTACAGTTACCGTTCCACCGTTTCCATTAGCTGATCCCACGAAAACATTGCCAACAGTTTTATACACATCGTATCGGATTCCGGCTTCTGAAACCGGGATATTGATGTTGGTAGAAGCGTTATAGCATATCGGGGATACGGCCGGAGCAATGACTTTATTAACAGGCAATGGATTTACCGTGAAAGCGATATTATCTGCAATAGTACAAATAGTATTATCAGCTGATGTTGTGCGGAAACCCTCATCTGTCACGGTAACATCGTATGATTGTGCACCAGTTGCCAAAGGCACGAAGGCAGCAGGGTTCTGTACGTTATTTGTATAACCTCCAGTGCCCGTCCATGAATATGTAAATGATCCTGAACCACCTCCGGGAACTGCCTGAGGCAGATCGATACTTCCATCAAGACAGACATTGGGGTGGGTAAGATTTGTAATAGTAAGGTTTGGGTTAACATTAACGAGCGGAGTATTGGTCATTTGCAGGTTGCATGTTCTGGTTGACGCTCCCTGGGTTGTGGTTCTTGCAGCATAAATATTAAAAGTAGTGCTTGCTGTAAGGTTCCCTGTTGCGAATGAAAGGTTTGCTCCTGTGCCATTTTGTGTGCCACCCACATTTGTAACGCCGGTACGAAGCTGGTAAACAGTTCCGTTTTCGGCTGCTGTAAGGTTGATGTTTGTTCCGGTGTTATAGCATAACCATGAATCTGCCGCACCTACAACACGGTCAATTGGAAGGACATGCACATTCAGAACTGCAGCAGCAGAAGTAACCGGACACGGGCCTGCAGTGTTGAGAATAACGCGGTACTGATAATTATTATATGCAATGGTAACATTGGTAAGTGTGAGAGTATTCGAGGTAACGCCTGAGTATATTCCTCCATTTGCAAGATTATTCCAGCTTACTCCATTATTTGTGCTTACCTGCCATTGACGGGTAGCAACAGCTGGTGCGCCATCGTCGGTACAAACAAAAGTAGTGTTGCTTCCAGCACAGATGCCACTGTTAGCGGGTTGTGCAGTAATATCGGCAAGCTGATTAACCGTAAGAATTGCAGTGTTTGTATTAACTGTGCAACCACCTGTTGTGGTAATTTGAAGACGGTAATTATAAGCGTCCATTCCAGCTGTTGCACCGGTAATTGTGAGGGTGGCGGTATTAAATCCGGAATAAACACTGCCATCAAGTGCTCCGGTTATATTGGTCCATGCCCCGGCACCAATTTGTCTCTGCCATAAATAACCTGTGATAGTTGATGGTAAGCCAACGTTGGCAGCAGCAGTAATTGTGGTGCTCGATAATTCGCAGACAGAGGTATTGACTGGCTGAGTTGTTATTGTGGCAACAGGATTAACGGTAAGAAGAGCGTTGTTGGAATAGGTATCACAGCTTCCGGTTGTAGTGGTAAGTCTGGCACGGTAACGGTAATTGTTCATGGAATTCTGGGCGTTTGCTATGCCCAGGGTAGCGCTCGTAAAATTGGAATAGGTACAACCGTCATTGGGGTTAGTAGCATTAGTTATATTTACCCATGTTCCACCGCCGTCTGCACTGCGCTGCCAGCGTATTGAGTTGGCTGCACCACCTGCAGTTATGGTGAAAGATGTGGAATTCCCTGCGCAAACAGAAGCAGGCAAAGGATTGGTAGTGGTGGCTAAGGGATGAATGGTCACCACAGTCGGGTCAGAAAGAGGGCTTGGGCAGCTGGAAGGAGCAATGCCATAAACTCTTAAGGTATAACTTCCGCTCTCACTTACCTGATTAAATGTATTACTTACGGCGGTATTTAAGGCAACTCCTCCCTTGTACCACTGGTAGGCTGATACCACCGGTGGTGTAACAGGACTTGCCGTAAGGGTTACTGAGGTTGTACCTGCATCGTAACAGAAAGTGGCAGGGCCGGTTACTGAAATATTGGGTTTATTAGGGATCGGGTTAATAATCATAGTAATCTGTGCTGCCGGACCTTCGCATCCGTTAACTCCGCTGGTTTCTGTAACCCAGAAATTATAGGTGCCTACAGCAGTTTTGCCGTGTGTAAGGTTCAGACCGCTGCCAAGTAAGGTTGTCAGACCTGCTTCGGAATACCAGTTAAGGGTATTTGTACCCAGATTTGGGGTAGCAGAAATGGTGGCAGGAACGCTGCCAAAGCAATAGGTTTGAGGAGTCACAACGATGGGAGCAGGGGGAGCATCTATAATTTCGATAATGAATTGCTGTGTTTCATAATCCAAATTCTCATCCACAAAGGGATTACATTTGTTCCAGTTTTTCAGGTGAACAAAATACCTCTGACCGGCAACGGATGTGGCAGGTATTGTAATAACTTCTGATTCCAGTCCAACTGCTGTCTGTCCGGGAAATACCGGACCCACATAACCATCAGCAGCGCTGGTAGCATGAACTCCGCTGATAAGGACGTCTCCTGAAATGGTATTATTTGCACCAACGGCTCCGGCCGGGTTTTCTCCGTATGTCCATTGCAGTGTCCGGGGATCAAGATTTGGTTTGGCAATAAGTGGAGGAGGAACAACAGGGTTCTGGCAGTTCCAGGTACTGGCATCCCGGAGAGTGATAAATGTTTCAGTGCCTTCGCAAACATAGATTAAACTTGGGGTACCGGTTAATTTATCCTGGATCAAAAGGTTCCCGTCTCCGTCAGCTGGAATATCTCTCCCATGAACAACCAGCACCGAAGATCCATTCGAAAATTCCATGCAGGGATTCTGAATGGTAAATGTACCGATATAATTGCAGTCTGTTATGTTAGTATAAGGATGAAACTGAATTGGCGGGATATCATTATCAAAAGCTGAGGTATAGGTGAAATTAGGTGTGCCATCTCCCCAGGTTACTGTCCACCTAGTACCTTTTAATATACCCGTAGGGGTTAAAGGAATTGGCTGAGCAAAGAAAAGACCCTCCGATCCCTGATTAACACACTCACCGCTATTTGCTAGAATTGTGGTGAGTTTGATTGGAGGACAGGAAGGTGTTGTTACAGGATAAATAACAAAAGGGCTTGCTTGTAATAATGCTCCATTAGCACCAACTATTAATAAAGTATAGATAGTATTTGGAAGAATTGGAAATAGTGGATTTTCACCCTCAACCAATATAGATTGTGGACCAGTAACACCTGTAAGTTGCATGTTATAAGGTGTGTCAAAACTATTTGGCCATACTGACCTTCCTTGAGTATAAGCTGATGTAGCAGCAGTCCAATTAAACCTTGCCAGAACAATATATACATTGCTAGTGCCACTTAATTCAAAATTTAGAACAAAATTTGTTGCTTTTAGGTTAGAAATAACTGGATTTGAAACCCAAGTTGGTGCTTGTGCAAACAACCCTCCTGCAAAGAGTGTAACAACAAAAAGGAGTGATATTTTTCTAAGAAAAGATTTCATACTCTTAGGCATTAGTATATTTTATTTATCGTTCTCCGGCATGGAGACTTAATATTTTATTCCAATATGTACACTGTCGGTAATTCATCCTCTAAGTCCTCCCCTCACACTCTTTACTCACACTCCACACTCCATTCCCACATTCTCAACTCCCCCCTCTTGCTCTCAATCTCACTCCCACAAAACCGTAACATCCCCCATCCTCACAACACTTCTGCCACCTTCAAATTTAGCCCTTGCTTTCCATACATACACACCTTGTGGAACAATCTCCTCATGATAATATCCGTTCCAGCCAACATGCACATCATTACTTTCGAAAATCAAAATTCCTCTTCGGTTAAAAATTTTCAGCTGGTATTCAACGGGTAACTCTTTCACAACGGGATGGAATACATCATTATTCTGGTTATTTCTGGTATACATTCCCGAAGCCGGCCCTGAAACCGATGGTGAAAAGGCAGTAGGAAATATAAATACCGGTTCTCCCTCTTTAAATGGCTCGGTTAATACTGTTGAATCGGTGCAGCCTGATTCGGAAATTACTCTGAGTTTAATACCTGTGTTCGTTTTTGTGTTAAAAAAATGATCAGGATCCTTCAGGTCAGATGTAGATCCATCCCCAAAATCCCAAATGTACTTGTCAGCTCCTTTGCTGAAATTATAAAAATAAACAGGGATACCGTCTCCGGAAATATCATGTGCATCCATACTGAACCTTGCAACTGGCAAGGGATTCACTCTGATACTGTCCGTGTATAAACTCACCTCATTAGTTGCTGAATATGCAGTAAGGCTCACAAACCAGTTTCCGGGTTCATCGAATATATAATCCGGACATTCAAGTTCTGAATTTCCCCCGTCGCCAAAACTCCAGTAGTAACGAACAGCATTTTGAGAATAATTTAAAAACCGCGTGCTTAATGGTGCACACCCAACAGGTGAAGTGCATTTAAAAAATGCTAAAAGTGACTGCCCGTTATAAAGATTACTAAAACTATTTTCTCCGGGAGAATCAATTTTTTCAGATGTTTGTTTAGCCGATGTTTCCTCCGGATAAACAGACATATCAGTATCGTTATGATTTTTTACAGGAAGCGAACCACTTCTTTCAGTTGAGGAAATATCAGCCTGAACTTCCGGTCCCGCTATATTAATTTTTACTTCATCAGGGTTTGATAATTCGGATTTTTCGGTTTTTATACTGGATTCCGCGTTTTCGTATTCAGGTAATTTATTGATATTCAGACTATTCTGAATATCAGTATCTTTTGAATTAAAAATGCTAAATGTTATTATTCCGGCCAGGATCAAAACTCCCCCGGTATACCAAACGTTAACCGACCAGGGTGAAAAATGCAGAAAGTTTTTTACAAAAAGATCAGAACGCACCTTTTTCCATACCTTTTCAGAAGGTTGAATATCGAAAGATTCAAATTCCTTTCGAAAGAGTTGTTCTATGTCTTTTTGTTTTTCCACCTTATCTGGTTGTCGCAATTCCCTCAATTCCCTTACTATTCATAATAATCTGCTCACTTCATTTTCTTCTCTCTGCTTACCTCTGCCAGCTTACCCTGGATATATTTCTTTGCTCTTGAATACTGTGATTTTGAAGTATTTATATCAATTTCCATTTTCTCTGCAATCTCCTTATGCTTAAATCCCTCAATGGCATAAAGATTAAAAACCATTCTGTATCCTGCAGGCAACTCACTTATAATAGAAATAAGTTCCTCATGTGTGTATTCGGCTCCATCCCATTCTGTGTTTGCAACAGTCTTTTCTCTCAAATCATCCACATCATAATGATGACGGTGTTTCATGTTCCGGTGATACATTGTAATTGCCGTATTGATTATTATCCGCCTCATCCATGCTATCAAAGAGCTTTTTGCCTGGTAATTCCCAATATTTACAAAGATTTTCACGAAACCTTCCTGCAATACATCTTCTGCTTCATCTCTGTTTCCGGTGAAACGGAGGCAAACTCCCATCAGGCCGCGGCAGTATTTTTCATACAAAAGTTTCTGCGCCCTGGGATCTTTCCTAATGCAGCCAATCAGTATTTCTTCGTCACTCCACATCTTCAGGTTTCAGTAATTAGACCCGCACAATTCTTAAAGGGTTGCACGGAATTTTATTGTAAAAACAAATTACGTAATTTTTCTTAAGTAAACCTGTTTATTTAGAATAATTATTGATTGAAATCAACATTCACAGGAATAAAACCTAAACAGTTTTATTAAGCATTAAAAAAGCCTTGTGAGCATTCCTGTAAGTTTTTACTCTCAAATCTGAAATTTTATGTGTGAAACACGGCTGGATTCATGTGTAATTATAAGATATAACATTTGAATTAAAAACTCTGACTTATGTCATTTTAATCCCTGACAAACATCATTATCCGGAAACCCGTTTTTATTTATTTTTCGCTTGCTAAAATTCCGGAAAATATGAGGAAGATATCCAAGCACCCTATACTAGATGTGCCTGTTGTAGAGAAGGTTAAGTTTGAATTTGATGGTCGTCTCATTGAAGGCGAAAAAGGTTTTACTATTGCTGCTGCTTTGCATCAGGCTGGTTATCCCGTTCATAGTCATAGCCTGCAAAACCGGAATCGATCCCTCGAATGCGGAATCGGGAAATGCGGTGCATGTGAAATGCTTGTAGATGGTGAGATCCGCAGAATCTGTATCACCCGTGTTGATGATGTGAGAGTAGTAAGCGAAATTCCCCGGGACTACCTTCCGGAAGTTACATCCCCCGAAAAAATAAAGGGACTGAAAGTATATAAAACACGCGTGGCTATTGTTGGCGCAGGTCCTGCCGGACTCGCCGTCAGGGAAGAGCTTAACTCTCATAGAATTGATAATATTGTAATCGACAGTAACGACCAGATTGGCGGGCAATTCCTCATGCAGACACACCAGTTCTTTTTCTTCGAAAAGCAAAAGAAATACGGAGGTATGAGGGGATTTGAAATTGCCCATAGTCTTGCCGGAGATAAACATGATGGAATTTTTCTCAATTCAACAGTATGGGATATTTTCGGGGGAAAAAAACTGGCCGTGAAAAACATCCGTACATCTGAGATCTATTATGTAGAGGCTTCATATCTTGTGGTTGCCACCGGGGCTGTGCCCTTCATGCCCAGTTTCAGGAACGACGACCTTCCTGGAGTATATACAGCAGCTGTAGTGCAGAAAATGATGAACCAGGAGTTTACACTTCTTGGAAAGAATATCCTTACGGTTGGTGCAGGTAATATTGGTTACCTTACTTCTTATCAGCTCATGCAGGCCGGAGCAAAGGTGACTGCGATTATTGAGGCTATGCCGTCAGAGGGGGGATTTCCAGTTCAGGCTAACCGAATTCGCCGTTTGGGTATCCCTATTATAACCTCGAAAATTCTGTTAAAGGCTGTGCCTAATTTAAATAAAGATGGTATTATAGCTGCGGTTATTGCTGATTGTAAGGATTTTAAGCCAATCTCCGGTACGGAGCAGCTGATTGAAAATATAGATGCAATCAATATTTGCACAGGACTTGTACAGGACGATCTGCTTTTAAGAAAAGGACGTGAAGTTTTTGGACGTTACTGTTATGGAGCGGGAGATGCCATACGTATTGGAGAAGGAACATCAGCTGTCCTCAGGGGTAAACAGGTGGCTTATGAAATTCTTGAAGAGATGGGAGAGAAGTACAGTTATAAAACATTTCTTGGATTGTCGAAAGAGTATATTGATTCACAACAACATCCATTAAAAGTTATTGATAGCCCCTACAGACCTGATGCGGAGCGCAGTTTAGAAAAACCCTTTGTACTTATCGATTGTCTCTATGGATTTGCCTGCAATCCATGCGAATTTGCCTGTCCTCATGGCGCTATCACCAAAACCAGCACCAGTACTGTACCTTGTATTGATTTTTCAAAATGTATTGGTTGCATGGAATGTGTATACCAATGTCCCGGACTGGCTATTTTTGGTTTTAATCTCAAAACCGACAAACTGTTTCTTCCTGTTGAATTTGATATTTCTGAAGGTTCAGAGGTTTTTCTGGTTAATAACGGGGGTTCTAAGCTTGGAAGCGGAATTATTGAGAAGGTCTTGGTTAAAAGGAACAAAACAAATATTGCGAGGATCAGAAATTTGAATGTTGAAGCTGAAATGCTTATGGAAGTCAGGGGATTTATTAATAAAATGGATTTTCCTGAACCTGTCAGGTTTATTAAACCTGACAGGTCTTATAACGAAACCTCCGAATCGTACATCTGCCATTGCGATGATGTTAAAATGGAGGATATCCTTGAAGTTGTTGGTGATAGAAAATTTATTTCTGTTGATGAAATAAAACATACCACGCGCCTTGGAATGGGTGCTTGCCGTGGAAAACGATGTGTCAAACGACTCAAACTAGCTATTTCAGA
>CAYOLQ010000011.1:37618-43574 GCA_964404825.1 uncultured Chitinophaga sp. | reverse complement strand
ATTTCAGAATATGGAATTTCAATTGTTGGTGAGCCAACTCCACGAGGACCTATGTCAAACCAACTGGAAATGTCGGAACTTTATCCCCGCGAAAATGCGGATGAAATTATTATTGGTGCCGGGCATACTAAAATTGAAAG
This sequence comes from uncultured Chitinophaga sp., assembly GCA_964404825.1. Taxonomy (GTDB): domain Bacteria; phylum Bacteroidota; class Bacteroidia; order Bacteroidales; genus JACJXF01. The sequence continues at coordinate 43,434 of CAYOLQ010000011.1, read as the reverse complement.
AGTTCATGTAAAATCACTGATTGCCGGAGGAGGTATCGCGGGATCATCGGTTTTCCGATATCTTGCTGAAGCAGGTTTAGAGCCCTTAATGCTTAATGACGGTCACGGAGCGTCATGGAGAAATATTGCCGGAGGAAGGCCCGCATTCAGTGTGCCGGAATTATCGGAAATTGCCCGCCAGAACCTTCATCTTTTTGAGGATCTCCAAAAAGTCAAAAATATCGATTTCAGAAAGATTTTATATGTCAATTTCGCTCATGATGAGACATCACATAACACTCTTCTGAAATCAAAAGCCTGGCAGGATGCATACATGATTGAACCTGCTGATTTTAAGAAACATATTTCCGAATCATTTAATCCGGAAATCGGAAAATACCGCTCAGCTCTTGTAACGCGCGATTGCTGGCAGGCCTCTCCCGGAAAAACCATCGATCTTCTTAGAAACATAGCTATAAGCCGGGGAGGGTGTCTTCGTGAAGATTATTTGCTGGAGGACGTAAGAAAAGAAGGAAGATTCTTCATTCTGCTGGTCAGGGATCATAAAGGAAAATATGTGGAATACCAGACCGAAATTTTTATTAATGCATTAGGTCCGGGAGGAGAGGAGTTTGCCCGTAAGCTTGGATACGAAACGGGTCTGTATCCGGTCAGGCATCAGGCTTTTATCACACGCAGACTGCCAATGCTGGGTGTAAATGGAGCCCCCCTTCCGATGCTGATTGATCGTAGGAAATATAAGGGATTCGTTGCGGTTTATGGTCAACAGCTGGCAGAAACCGGACAAGTGATTGGATGCGCTTCACCGGCTACAGAGGCTCTGGAAGCCGGTCAGAATCTAAAAGTTAATTCGAGGGAGTTTATCGAAATAGTCTCTGAAGTTTTTATGGATTGGATTCCCATGCTTTCGTCAGTGGGATTTCAGGCTATCTGGTCGGGATATTACATCGAGCCACGTATGATCATCGATCCGGCAAAAGGTATGTTTCTGGGTCTCAGGGGACAAGGTTTCATGCTCAGCCAGTTCCTTGCGAAAATGTATGTGGATGAATTGACAGGCAAAGAGGTACCGGAATATTTTAACAGGCTCAGATTCGAAGGTGATGGTCTCCCCGAGACTGCTTTTAAATAGTTTTTGTTTTTAGGTGAAATTGAGCTGTGTCAAGTCTCCCATTTTAATACTTTCAGGTGTTATTCCTCGCGACTTTAATGTCGTCTGCACACCAATGCAAAACATTGAATTATTTTCCTTATTTTTCCACCCTGAACCTCCATTCCGACTACAATGACTAAACCAACCTCCCGAATCCATAAATTCAATATTTTCTACACAATATTGAAAACCTATCAGTTACTTGTTTTTCATATGTTTTACAGAAAGGTTGAGGTGGAAGGCAGGAAAAATATACCCTATGGAAGTCCGATCATCTTTACCCCGAATCACCAAAATGCTCTTATGGATGCACTGATTGTGCTCGACACTTCCCGACTGAACCCGGTGTTTATGGCGAGAGCAGATATTTTCAAAAAAAAGCTACTCAACAAAATTCTCACATTTCTTAAAATGCTTCCTGTTTATCGCATGCGCGATGGTGCTGAAGAACTTTCGAAAAACGACAGGACATTTAACATTTGTCTGGATATTCTCAGGGATTGTTATAGCGTATGCCTTATGCCCGAAGGGAATCACGGGGATAAACGCCGGCTTCGTACACTGGTTAAGGGGACTTTCAGGATAGCTTTCCGTGCACATGAAGAGTTTGGTGAAAAAAATCCTGTGATGATTGTTCCCGTAGGAATCGATTTCGAACATTATCAGAAAATCAGAAAAGACTTACTTGTTATTTATGGTAAACCCATTGAGGTGGCTGAATATTTTGATGCATACAGGCAAAATCCTGCCAAAGCCATGAACGCAATTAAGGAAAGACTTGCCAGTGAACTGAAGAAAATTATAATTCACATTGAAAATGAAGAACATTATCAAATGTATCAGGATCTTCGCGGAATATATAACCAAAAGATGCGTAACCGTGCAGGAATTACCGGCAACAGCTTATATTCTCGTTTTCTTGCCGATAAGCAGATGATTAGCATACTTGATGATGCGCATATATCTGACCCGGAAGAGATGAAACAACTCTCGGTGCAGGTTGCAGAATATATGCATGGTTTGGAGCAATTAAATCTCCGCAACTGGGTAATAGACAGGAAAGGATTCTCCTCATTAAGAATGCTTGTTCAAACAATAATCTTAATTTTTGGATCCCCGGTTTTTATCGCAGGTATGATTAGTAACATCATTCCTTACACTATCCCCGGGAAAATGATCAAAAATATAAAAGATCCTCAATTTGTGAGTTCATTTACTTTCGGACTGGCACTTATTTTATTTCTGATTTATTATGTTATCGTGGGAGTTATTATCGGGCTAACCACAAATGCTCCCTGGATTCCATGGGCAGTTATGCTTACCATGTTTGTAACTGGTTATCTGGCTATTCAGTTTAGTTTTGCAACCAAAAAACTGATTGCAGCCTTCCGGTTTAAACTTTTAATCAGAAATGGTAATAAACAGGCCATCAGACTAACTGAATTGCATAAGGAGATCATTTCAGCAATGAACATAGTTACCGAAAGGTTTATGAAATCAATTTTACCTAAAGAGGACAAACGATAGGCTTAATTCAATGCTACGAATCCGGTCTGAATTATAACAACGAACTTCACTCAACATTAGTAAACAAACGCCTGAAAAGAATTAAATTCTTATATTAAGGCCTGATAACGTACCAAATGAACAATAAAAACTTTTACAATAATAAAATCATCTGGATTACAGGTGCCTCTTCCGGTATAGGGGAAGAACTTGCAATCCAGCTCTCAGGATTTAACACAAAACTTATTCTGTCGAGCAGACGGAAGGAGGAACTTGAACGTGTAAAAGCATCCCTGAAAACAGACCCTGATAATGTTTATATACTCCCTCTGGATCTAAACCAGCCAGACAGCCTTGAAGCAAAAGCTATGGAAGCTTTAAAAGCTTTTGGAAATATTGATATCCTGATTAACAACGGAGGAGTGTCGCAGCGATCACTGGTACTGGAAACAAGTATTGAAAGCGACAGGATGATTATGGAAACTAATTATTTTTCGGGAGTGATTCTTACCAAGGCTATCATGCCTTCGATGATAAAAGCCGGTTATGGACATATTGCTGGTGTCAGCAGTGTTACTGGTAAGTTTGGCTTTCCGCTTCGCTCTGCATATTCAGCCTCCAAACATGCGATGTATGGATTTTATGAAACCATCGAAGCTGAATATTTCAACCTTGGTATCCACACCACCATGATTTGTCCGGGCAGGATTCGGACAAATATCTCCATGGGAGCCATTGGTCCTGATGGAAAGCCTCAGATGATAATGGATCATGGACAAAAATATGGTACTCCCGTTGATAAATGCACCCGGGAAATTATTAATGGTATCCGTAAAAACAAAAGAGATATTTACCCGGGAGGCAAAGAAGTGCTTATGGTTTATTTTAAAAGATTTATACCATGGCTGGCATATAAACTCGCAAAAAAGGCGAAGAGAGTTTAATATTAGCGATCAGTACGAGTCTCCGTCATGCCTGCTTAATTAAATCCTTTTCTTTTACCTTACTGTATTTCAGTGTATTAAGAATCCAATCCGGTAAGGCTTTTCTGGGATCCCGTTTACGAAGGTCGAGATACCATCCCAGTTTTTTCATTATGGGGATTTTATCTGTTTCAACAAATTCGATGAGTGTTCCATCGGGATCTTCGATATAAGCAAAATGTCCGGCGGCCTCGCCCATATCAAAAGTATCGGTTTTTAAAGTACTGGTGCTGTCAACAGTAAATGCAAAACCCTTGCTTTTACACTCATCACGGAGAGCGTTCATACCTTTGATATCATAACACAGGTGAATAAAACCCAAATCTCCCCAGAATCGATTCTTGAAAATGGCTTGTGGTTGCCGGTCTGTGACCTGGATAAGTTCCATAACACTTGGACCAAGCATTCTTGAAAAAGATCCTAATCTGGGTTTGCTGTGTTTAAGAAGTACCCTGCGAAAAGTCTTATCGCCTCCAGGAAGTGATTTTAAATCTTCGAAATTTCCCTGCTTATCATAAATAACTGTGTCATATCCAAGAATATCTGAATAAACTTTTCTTGCGTTATCTATGTCAGAAACACCTATAATAGCACCATAGGCAGCGCCTGTTAATTTTTTCGAATCGATTTTAAACCATGTATTGTCTTCAACAACCTGAAAAAGATTGTTATAAGGATCTTTTACGAAAAAAAAGTCCTTTCCATCCGGACCAACCGACAATCCATTTACATTTAATTTTTTCTTTTTAAAACTTTCGTATGCCGTTTTTACATTCCGGGTTTTAATCTTTGTGACATATATACCAAAATCTCCGGCCTGAATTTCATTTGCAGGTGCATCCGGAATTCTTCCCACATACTGCCAGATTTCGAATCCTCCACCGCCCTGAAGATTCATGGTTAAAGCAGCATGTCGCTTTCTTGGTACACCTCCGGTGTATGGCATCATCAATTCTGCAACAGCAGCATCCTCAAATATCTTAATATCCATTCCAAAATGCTCGCGGTACCAGTTCCATGCTTCATGAATATTCGATACTCCGATCCCGATCTGTTGTATACCGCTGATAATTTTTTCTTTTAACATCTTCAAAAATTTTGGGCAAAAGTAGTAATTTATTCGATTGCAAACAGGGTACCTAATCTGAATAAAAAGAGTGCTTTCTGTTTACCTCCAGATTTCATTCTCCCCGATAGCAAAAAATGAACAAAATCCTAAAAATAGTGTTTATCATAAAAACCAAAATAATGAACAAAAGACAATTCCTGAAAACTACAATGTTAATGGGTGCAGGGGTAATGGTTGCTCCGTCTGTTCTTAGAAACAGAGCAATTGCATCAGACATCAATAAAATATCTCCTGTTGCTAACGGTGAGTTTGTGCAGGTTTCTCTGCCTTATGCCTTTAAGGCTCTTGAACCACATATTGATGCACAAACCATGGAAATCCATTATGGTAAGCATCATGCTGCATATACAAAAAATTTCAATCAGATTGTGAAAGATGAGAAGATTGAGGGGAAGTCTATTGAAGATATTTTTGGCAATATGGATAAATATCCTGCCGGCATGCGCAATAATGGCGGCGGTTTTTATAACCATAATTTTTTCTGGCTCACTCTGAGCCCTTCAGGCGGAGGAGAACCTTCAGGTGCCCTGCTTAAAGAAATTGAAAAGAATTTTGGAAGTTTTACTGCATTCAAAGATGAATTTACAAAAGCAGCAAGCAGTGTTTTTGGCTCAGGATGGGCCTGGCTGATTAAGCAGGAGGGAGCATTAAAGATAGTTACTTCTCCCAATCAGGATAACCCGCTGATGAATGTCTCAAAAGAACAAGGGAGTCCTCTAATGTGTATTGATGTATGGGAACATGCATATTATCTGAAATATCAGAATAAGCGGGCAGATTATATCACTGCATTCTGGAACCTTGTGGACTGGAAATTTGTTTCATCCAATTTGCATAAATAATTAATCGGTTTTGTCGAATCGTAAATGATTTCCCTAAAGGAACCTCTTATTCTCTTTGACGGCTATTGCAATCTCTGTAGCCGAAGCGTACGCTTTATTCTTAAGAGAGACTCAAAGAAACAATTTTCCTTTTTTCCTTTTTTATTTGCCCAATCAATTGAAAGAACCGATTTTCCAGCTTTTAACAGCGAATATCTTTGCTC
>CAYOLQ010000011.1:21240-37608 GCA_964404825.1 uncultured Chitinophaga sp. | reverse complement strand
TGAAAATGGAAGGGTTTACCTGAAATCTACTGCAGCACTGCGCATTGCTAGACGTCTCAGGTTCCCATGGAATCTTTTTTATGTCTTTATTATCATACCTGCGTTTCTAAGGAATGCAGTATATATGTTCATTTCTGACAATCGTTATAAGTGGTTTGGCAAAAGAAATGAATGTTTTTTACCTTCCTGACCCAATCTTTGTATTTTTAAAAATAAGTTTCTATTTTCAAACAAAATTTAATGTGTAAACGAAAAACCGGATTATGAAAAAATTTCTACTCCCATTATTCTTGCTCTTCGCAAGTAATTTAATTATAGCACAGGAGCTTGCTGATACCTCTTACTGGAAGAAGGGTGGTATGGGAACACTGACTTTTTCCCAGGTCAGTTTCTATCAGTGGGCCTCAGGGGGTGAAAACTCCTACTCGGGAAATGCTTTTCTCAACCTTTTTGCAAATTATAAAAGAGAGAATATTGTCTGGGATAATAATTTGGGTCTTGGATACGGCTTAATAAAGCAGGGCAGTCTCTCCAAAAAGAGTGACGACCGTATAGACCTTACTTCACAGTTTGGCATGAAAGCATCTGAGAATTGGAATTACAGCGCTATGATGGGTTTTAAAACTCAGTTTGATAAAGGATACAATTACCCTGATGTTTCAAAGGAAATCTCCGATTTTTTTGCCCCTGCATACCTAACCATGTCTATTGGTATGGATTATAAACCTAACGACAGATTCAACCTGTTTCTTTCACCCCTGACAGGTAAGTTAACTTTTGTTACAGATGACACATTAAATGCTGCAGGTGCATTTGGAGTAGAGCCGGGTAAGAGCTTCAGGGCGGAATTCGGGGGGTTTGTCAAGATGTTGTACAAACAGCCAATCATGACAAATGTAGATGCACAGTTAAAGTTGGATCTTTTTTCTAATTATTTAGAAAACCCGGGCAATATAGATATCAATGCTGAATTTCTTCTCGTGATGAAAATCAATGAATTTCTTGCTGCCACATTTAACGTCCTCATGATTTACGACGATGATGTAACCCTTTTACGTTCCGACGATAAAATGGGACCGGGATTGCAGGTCAAAGAAGTATTTGGAGTGGGACTATCATATAAGTTTTAAAAACTCATAGAGCTAAGATTTTCAAAACTCCTTGTTCCCCTGCTCAAACTGCAGATATTTAGCAGAAAGCATGGCAACCATATCGCCGATAAGTCCGAAGGCTGAAGAAGTCTCCGGACTTATTTGTTTTTTAGTAAGTCTAAGCATAAGTAGTCCGTAAAGTCCGTTTAGGCAAAGTTCAATATCTCCGGCCTGACTACCATCCGATTTGGCTCTGAGCGAGTCAATACTGAATTGTACTTTTGCGTATGCTTTCTGGTATTTTGATTCGTTTTCATCGTGAAGCAAGCGGATATGGAATGACTCAAGCTCGGTAATCAGTGAACGAACAATAGGAATATGACCTTTCTGATGAATTTTATTTTCCTTCATCATACTGATAAGAGAATTATACCATTCGCGCATATCTCTTTTAACATGATAGGGCTGTTCGAATTTTCCTATAATGTTAACTTCAAGGACGTCTATATCAAAACTATATGCTCTGATTAGATCCTCTATCTGAAACATATACAGAAGGTATTCTGCTATGTTCTCTTTTCTTTTTTGGTTTGCTATAAGCATTATTCTTCCTGTCTGAGATTATCGATGGTTCGGCGCTCTTTTTTTGTCGGACGTCCCGTTCCTCTGTCCCGCTTAACAAAGAAACTCTCATTAATTTCCAGTTTCTGTAATTCTTCGGGTGAGGTTATATCCTGTACATATTCACTAACAAGTTTAGCGGAAATTCTTGATTTTGGAAACCCTTTTACAATATACGAATAAACTACCGGCGGTTTTTTTACTTCCAGCGTATCGCCCTCTTTTACCAAACGGGAGGCTTTAGCAGGGATTCCGTCAATCAGAATTTTTCCTTTTTTTGACGCTTCTGTAGCCAGAGCTCTGGTTTTATAGATCCTTACAGACCATAAAAATTTATCAATTCGTTTTAGAGATTCTTCAGGCATCCGAAATTGGAAAAAGATTTTTTATCTGATTTTCGATTATCAAGATAAATTTTTGTGCCGGAGGATCCAAATTAATCGGTGAAAAAAATTAATTATAGTTATCCGGAGTAAGAAATAATTTGTAATAAAGATTGTAAACTTTCGGAATTGGACATTCCACTTCTATTTTACCTCAAGCTTAAACCCTGTTCTTGGAATATTTACAATGGAGACATTCGGATCTCCCGAAAGGAATTTTCTTAGTTTTGTAATGTATACATCCATACTTCTTCCCATGAAATAGTCATCTTCGCCCCAGATATTTTTCAAAGCGATCTCTCTCCTGACCAGTTTGTTCATATTAATACTTAGCAGACGAAGAACTTCAGCCTCTTTACGGGTAAGCCTGACTTCAGTTTTGGATGATTTCAGGATGTGATTATTATAGTCAAAATTGTATTTCCCAATAGTAAACACTACAGGAAGGTCACTTTTAAGGATGGAATATTTCGATCGGCGTAAAATGGCTTCAATACGCAAACTTAATTCCTCGGTACTGAAAGGTTTGGTAATATAATCGTCAGCTCCCGCTTTCAATCCCCGGATTTTGTCCTTTTCCATGTTTTTTGCAGTAAGGAAAATGATTGGGATTTCCTTATTTCTTGAACGGATTTCCTCGGCAATTGTAAAACCGTCTTTGAAGGGTAACATAACATCCAGAAGGCATAAATCGAAATCTCCGTTCCTAAAAAACTCCATACCTGCTATTCCATCTGTTGCAAGAACTACTTCGTAATTGCAGATTTCCAGAAAATCGGAAAGTACAATACCCAGATTTGTATCGTCTTCTACAAGTAATATTTTGGCGGTTTTATTTTTCACAATCCTTTGAATTAAAAATTACACATAACTCGTCCTAAAATTTGTTTACACCTCGTCACCTTGTAACTTCGTCACCCCGTCACCTTATTAAATAGTTACAGGGTTACGGAGTTAAAGGGTTACGAGGGAAAGCCGTTTGATTGATCGTTACCTGTACATAAATGCAAATCAAAATATTTATTCGTTTGCAGATATGCATCCTGATGGATACAAATTAACCAAACGGAATATATACATCAAATCTTGTGCCTTTTCCCGGTTCGCTTTCGACAAATACTTTTCCTTTATGTGCTTCAACAATGGTTTTTACGTGGAAAAGCCCAAGTCCGAAGCCTTTTACATTATGCACATCTCCTGTAGGCACCCGATAAAATTTTTCAAATATATATTTTAGATTCTCTTTTTTAATTCCAATACCTTTATCTTCTATTGAAAAAACAAAACTGTTTTTATCAATAAAGCTTCGTATCGTAATAATTGGTTCAGTTAAAGAATACTTAATAGCGTTATTAACCAGATTGGTAATAACATTTGAAAGTTGTACAGGATCTGCTATCAACTCGTCTTTACCTGCATCAAGATGATAATCCAGATTTACCTGTTTTTCGCAATGTTCGAGACATAGATTATTTACAACATTTTGAATAAACCCATTCATTTTAATTACAGAAGTGTCAAGATGCAACTCACCACGATCCATTGCAGCCATCTGAAGAACTTTATCTACCTGTGATCTCATTCTTCCGTTTTCATCGAAAATGATTTGTGCATATTTTAGGGTGCGATCATTACTGATTTTACTCCCAGAATTAATAAGCACTTCAGATGCAAGTGATATTGTTGCAATTGGAGTTTTAAATTCATGTGTTATATTGTTTATAAGGTCGTCCCTGATTTCAGAAATCTTTTTCTGTTTGATTATTGTGGATATAGTATAATAGAAGCTTAAAACAACAATGATGAGAAAAAGAGCAGACATGCTAAGCCATAGCGACATACCTGCGAGGGTTTGTTTGGTCTGATTTGGGAAATAAAGGGCAAGATGATAGTAATCCTTCTTAAAAACACAGTGCAAGCATGCTTTATGAACCTTCATATCAGCAGGATTACCAGATTCTTTACCATATGAAAAAATAACGGAGTCGTTGGAAGTTTTTACAACACTATAACAAAAACGGTTGTCAAGACTATGATAGTTTATATATTTTACAAGAAGTTTATGAAGTTTTATGGTGTCAACCACATCAAAAAAGCTTGTATTTGAGCGTAAGGTCATATTACAAATAACACCCGGTTTATACATGTTAACATCACTGGTATCAATGAGTTCTGACAACATGTCGTCGAGTGCCAGATCTACTCTGTGATCGTGCTGTTCTTCGGCAAGATTAATTGCGTTTTTTACCCAGAATGTCTGTGTTGTAATCAATCCCACGAGAGAAAGGGAAGCGAAAATTATGATAGCACGAATGGTGCGTTTATTCATTTTTTGTTGTAAAGTTAATACTGATTTTCTTGAAAAGACATATTTAACAAGAAGTTAACAGTATTGTTCTTTAGCAGGGATATAATAAAGCTATAAATGTGTAATTCAGTCAGTTTTTCCTGTTATAAGCATTCATTGTCACTTCTATCCCCGAAACGGCAAAGGATCGGATAATATCTGCAGCCAGGAGCAGGCGTGAAGGAAGAGCGGTTTTCTCTTCAGGACCAAACTGACTCAGTACAAAATCAACCTGGTATCCTTTTGGAAAATCGTCGCCAATCCCAAAGCGGAGTCTGGCAAAGTCATTTGTGCCAAGAATTTCGGTAATATTAATAAGTCCATTATGCCCTGCATCTCCTCCACCGGGTTTGAGTCTGAGTACTCCGAATGGCAGAGCAAGATCGTCAACAACAATAAGAAGATTTTCGAGCGGAATTTTATGTTTTTTTAGGTAGTAATCGACGGCTTTACCACTTAAATTAACGTATGTGGATGGTTTAAGCAGGATTAGCGATTGTCCTTTATACTTGCAGGCGGTTGTAAAACCATACCGGCCATCTTCAAAAAAAATATTGGATGCCCCCGCGAGAGCATCCAATACATCAAATCCTATATTGTGGCGGGTGTGAGCGTACTCACTCCCAATATTTCCCAGTCCTGCTATGAGGTATTTCAATTTCCGGGAAGATTAAGTTTCAGATTACTTTGCAGCTTCTTCGGCAGCGCCTTCAACAGGAGCAGCACCTTCAACAACAGCCGGAGCTTCCTCCTCACCCATACCTTTAGCGGCAAGACGTGAAGAAATCACTGAAACGACCATTGAGCGGGGCATATCGAGAAGCTCGATATCCGGATATTTAAGATCCTCTACTTTAACAACATGACCAATATCAACATTTGTCATGTCGATGGTGAGAATTTCCGGAAGGTTTTTAACCAGACCGCGAACTTTAAGTGATCTTCTCTTTTCACGAAGTTTACCACCGTTTTTAACTCCAATACAACTACCTGTAAGTTCGATAGGAATATTGATAACAACAGGTTTACTTTCGTCAACCTCAATAAAATCGATATGGTTCAGGTTGTCGAGAACAGGATGGAACTGAAGAGCCTGCATAATGGCTTCGTGCTTATCTCCTTCTATGTTCAAATGAACTATCAGTGCTTCAGGAGTATAAACCAGTTTTCTGAACTCATTTTTGTGAGCATAGAAATGAATCACATCTTTTCCACCATAAAGAACACAGGGAACATTGTCTTCTTTTCTGAGATTACGTGTGTCAGTTTTACCTGTTTTCACGCGTTTTTTTACATTAATTTCAATTGTTTTCATAAGATAAATTTGTGCTACTAAGAATTAATATTCATGATAATTCCCCATCACACCGGGAATACATTATTTGTTCCTTAAAAAGGAGTGCAAATATAGTACTTAAATTATAAAATGCGAACTTATCGATTGATAATTATATACTTTGTTAATCACTTCGGCGAAAAGGTCAGCTATTGATATAACTTTAATTTTCGGGCAAAGGTCCTGAATAGGAATTGAATCGGTTACAATAACTTCGGTAATGAGGGAATTGTTGATGCGCTCGTAAGCAGGACCAGAAAGAACAGGATGGGTTGCCACAACACGCACGGATTTGGCACCTTCATTTATCATCATCTCCGCTGCAAGACTAACGGTTCCTGCGGTATCGATCATGTCGTCGACGATAAAAATATTCTTCCCCTCCATATCTCCGATTGCTCTGATTTCCTCAACAACATTTGGTTTCTTTCTCATTTTATAGCAGATAACCATTTGAGATCCCAGGAAACGTGCATAGGCATTGGCTCTCTTGGTTCCACCCATATCGGGGGCAGCAATTGCGAGATTTTCAAGTCCCAGATCTTTAATATAGGGCACAAAAATCGTTGATGCATACAGGTGATCAACAGGAACATTGAAAAACCCCTGTAACTGATCAGCATGCATATCCATGGTCATTACACGGTCAACACCGGATGCCATTAACAAATCGGAAATTAACTTGGCACCGATTGAAGAACGCGGGCGATCTTTCCGATCCTGTCTGCCATAACCGAAATAGGGGAGAACGGCAACTATTTTATAGGCACTGGCTCTCTTTGCAGCATCTATCATTAAAAGTAATTCAAGAAGATTTTCAGCCGGTGGTTGTGTTGATTGAATAATAAAAACCGTGCATCCTCTCACCGACTCTTCATAATGAGGCTGAAGCTCACCATCACTGAATTCTATTACATTTGTTTTGCCAAGTTCGGCTCCAAAAGACTTTGCAATTTTTTCTGCCAGTGGTTTGGTTGCTCTTCCGGCGAAGAATTTAATGGGTGTATAAGCTCTCATATTGCCAATTGATGAGTTTAGATAATTAAAATAGAAAAACGATCCGGATAAACACTTATTAACGCGATCTCATGAACACCAGCAGAATATTTACTCTGTGAATAGCAATTATTCTCATTTTCAATATTCATGTGGCAAATGTAAATATTCTTAAGGCAAAACTAAACCAATGTTCATTAATTGTTAGCTTTTTTATTGCTTAGCACAGAATCAATGAAATTAAGGACTTCATCGCGTCCGGTTTTTTTTACAGAAGAAGTTACATAGCTGCCAGGGAGTTCATCCCATGTTTCCAAAAGTCTTTCCTCCATTTTCCTTCGGTTCTCATTGAAATCCTTAAGTGAAAGTTTATCTGTTTTTGTATAAATAAGGATCAGAGGGATCTGATTTGTCCCACACCAGTTAATAAATTCGATATCTATTTCCTGAGGTTCGTGACGTCCATCAATAAGAATAAACAAGCATGACAGATTTTCTCTTTTGAGTACGTAATTTTCGATGATTTTTGCAAATACAGCTTTCATCGACTTGCTTACTTTGGCGTAACCGTAACCGGGTAAATCTACCAGAAACCATTGATTATTAATTAAAAAGTGGTTGATTAACCTTGTTTTACCGGGGGATACCGAAGTTTTTGCCAATCCTTTCTGTCCGATCAGCAAATTTATGAGCGAAGATTTTCCCACATTCGATCGTCCAATGAATGCAAATTCCGGCCTGTGCCCGGAAGGACAATCAGAGATTCCGGAACTGCTCTTTTCGAATAAAGCTGTTTTTATATTCATGTTATTGTTTAACCGGTATATAATGCGGGTTGAAATTTCCGAATGCAGAAATCCGTAACAATTTCAATCCTATTATTATTCAATCATACCAATTGCATCAAAGAAGAACCATTATGCATTTATATAAACCTCCAGCATACTGGATGGTCTTTCAGGTATAATCATCACGTTCTTTATAAGTGCAGGAACAAGGATTGTCTCTCCTCTCACGAACGATATTGAATTTCCGTCTCCGTATTGAATTTCTCCTGCTCCACCGGTACAAATATAAATTACAAAGGAGTCAATAAAGTGATAATCCTTTTCAACAGCCTTACTGAAATTCATTACATTCGTATAGAAATACCTGCTGTTAACGGCGTTAACTGTTTTGTTTTCGATAAATGGATATTTTGATTTGTATGTATCATGAACTGTAAAATCGATTGCATCCAGAGCTTGTTCTGTGTGAAGTTCACGTAGATTGCCAGAATCGTCTTTTCTGTTAAAATCAAAAATCCTGTAGGTAATATCAGAGGATTGTTGAATTTCAGCGAGCAAAATGCCTTTACCAATGGCATGTACTCTCCCTGCAGGTACAAAAAACACATCCCCTGTAACTACCTTTTCCTTATTAAGAACACTTTCTAATTGTCCCGATTCCAGAAACGTTTTAAAGCTTGCCTTATCCAGTTTCCTGTTAAAACCGGTAAAAAGTTCTGCTCCGGGATCGGCCTGAATTACATACCACATTTCGGTTTTCCCAAAACTTTCATGCCTTTCCAGAGCCATAGCATCATCAGGGTGAACCTGAATGCTTAGAACATCTGCGGCTTCAATAAATTTTATAAGCAAAGGGAATTCAGTTCCGTATAACTCAAATATTTTGTCTCCGATAAGATCTCCCATATAAATTTCAATCAGCTCAGGAAGTTCATTTCCTTCCAGCGGGCCTTCACTCACAACTGAAATACTTCCCGGAAGCCCTGAAATTTCCCAGCTTTCCCCGCAACGATCAGATGCTTGTTTTTTGTTTAATATTGATTTTAGTTTTGTACCTCCCCAAATCTTATCTTTTAAAATCGGGACGAACTTCAAAGGATACAATTCATTCATCGATCTATATATTATTAGTCTGTAAAATAATTCCAACTCTTAATTAAACTCAAAATCCACAACCGCCGAAACTGATTTAATATCTTTAAGGAACTCAACTACCTCCTGATGGTCAGAATGAACACCATACTTCTGCAAGTCTTCCCTGGTTTTAAAAACGCTGTTCAATACCAAATCGTAGGCTACGTCACGTGTGCTGAAATTGATGCCGGCTTCAATACTTACAATTTCGGGTATCTTCATACCAAGTTCGTCAATCATCTTTTTTAGTTCCTTAAGTTTTTGGTTTTTAATATCTTCCGATCCCAAATCCTTCAATTTGAACATAATAATGTGACGTATCATTTTTTTTAGCGGAATTGATTCGTAATTTGTACACTTGATTTTAACACAAAAATAGGCTTTTTAACCATAAAACCATGTTTATAATTGGAATTGCAGGAGGAACCGGCTCCGGAAAAACTACGGTTGTAAGAAAAATTGTTGAAAGTTTACCCGCTGAGCATGTTACCGTAATTCCTCAGGATTCGTATTACAAGGACAGCAGTCATATTCCGATGGAACAACGGCAGGAGATTAACTTCGACCATCCTTCATCTCTTGAATTCTCGTTGCTTGTTGAACACATTCGCCGGCTAAAGTGTGGAGAGGCAATTCAGCAGCCCATCTATTCTTACCTCACCTGCACCCGCTCATCAGAAACAATTCCGGTTCAACCCAAAAAGGTGGTAATTGTTGAGGGGATACTAATTCTTACCGATGAATCACTCAGAAACCTCATGGATATTAAGATTTATGTTGATGCAGATCCTGATGACAGACTTAGCCGGGTTATTTTCAGGGATATTACTGAAAGAGGCCGAACCGTTGTAAAAGTACTTGAACGTTACGATAAAACTGTGAAGCCAATGCACCTGCAGTTTATTGAACCAACAAAACGCTATGCCGATATTATTATTCCGCAGGGAGGAAATAATCAGGTTGCAATTAATGTGATGAAAACTATCATTGAGCAGAGGTTAATCAGAAGTCTTTAAATTGTATAAAGTGACTCGGCTTATAATTTATTTTTATGTATAATGCTTGATTCGGTACAAATAGAAAATCTCGTTTTCCTTGATATTGAAACGGTTCCTCAGACAGCAGGCTTTGAAGAGCTTTCTGAGACCGGAAAAAAGCTATGGGATAAAAAATCCTCATTTTTCCGGACTGAGGAACAATCACCTGCCGATGTTTATCAGCGGGCAGGAATCTATGCAGAGTTTGGTAAAATTATCTGCATTTCGGTTGGATTGGTTTATACTGATGAAGGTCATAAGAAAATCAGGCTAAAATCATTCGCTTCTAAAGATGAAAGGCAGTTACTTATTGATTTCAGCCTTCTTCTGAAAGCACTGGCAGCCAGAAAAAACTATTCCCTTTGTGCCCACAACGGTAAAGAATTCGACTTCCCCTATATGGCCAGACGGATGCTTATAAACGGACTGGAATTACCATTAATCCTGGATACAGCTGGCAAAAAGCCATGGGAGGTACCTCACATCGATACCATGGAGCTTTGGAAATTCGGGGATTTTAAAAATTATACTTCGCTGGAACTTTTAACCCATGTGTTTGGAATCCCATCCCCAAAAAATGATATCGATGGTTCTCAGGTAGCAGGAGTTTATTACCAGAAAAATGATCTCCCAAGAATTGTAGAATATTGTGAAAGAGATGTTGTTGCCATTATCCAGCTTGTCCTCAAATTCAAAGGATTACCTTTAATTTCTGATGATAATATTTCTCTGGCCTGATTCATATTCTGAAACTAAAATACATGTGATTCCTCATTGTAAGGGTGGATTAATCCGTTGTTTATCAGATATCAATTCTTCCGTTAATACCAAAATTTACTATCGATTCGTATAAATTTCCGGCTCATTCCTTAGTTTTTAAAAGATATCTGACTATTTTTGACGAATCTTTAAATTTTTTCGGATGAAGGCATTTGTTTTTCCCGGACAGGGAGCACAGTTTGTTGGAATGGGTAAAGAACTCTGGGATTCTCATGACGAAGCCCGTAAGATGTTTGATAAGGCCAATCAGATTCTGGGTTTTGAAATCACAAAACTTATGTTTCATGGAACAGATGAAGATCTGAGACAGACAAAAGTTACCCAGCCTGCTATTTTTCTGCATTCAGTTATTCTTGCCAGGACATTGGGGGATGCCTTCCGACCTGAAATGGTTGCTGGTCACTCTCTTGGTGAGTTTTCTGCTCTGGTGGCGAACAAAACTTTAAGCTTTGAAGACGGTCTGCTACTTGTTTCAAAAAGAGCTCTTGCTATGCAAAAAGCCTGTGAAGCTGAACCATCCACAATGGCTGCGATTCTGGGCCTGGATGATGCAATTGTTGAAGAAGTTTGTGCAGCAATCAAAGATATTGTTGTGCCAGCCAATTACAACAGTCCTGGTCAGATAGTTATCTCCGGCTCTATAAAAGGGATTGATGCAGCCATCGAAATCCTGACTCAGAAAGGCGCTAAAAGAGCTCTGAAACTTGCTGTGGGTGGAGCATTTCACTCACCACTCATGGAGCCGGCCCGAAAAGAACTGGCGGCTGCAATACAATCCACAACTTTCAATAAACCAATTTGTCCTGTCTATCAGAATGTAGATGCAAAAGCCTGTTCCGATCCTGACCTGATAAGAAAAAACCTTGTTGACCAGCTGACATCTCCGGTTCGGTGGACACAGACCGTAATCAATATGATTGCAGGCGGTGCAAGTTCATTTACCGAAGTGGGCCCGGGAAAAGTTTTACAGGGATTGATTAAAAAAGTTGATAAGGACATGACCACCCAAAGTGCATAGATCGTGCCCTTCAAAATAATTTTTTGGGAAAGGGGCGATTTGGCCCCTTTTTTTATAAGCGGGAGATTGAAGATTTTTGGAAAAATAGTTTGAAGAATAGTATTGCATTTATTTGCTAAACCATGAATTTATATAGGTTAAAATTCAGCTTTAATAGTTTTATTACAATTATAAATCAGCAAAAATGAAAGTCTTAAAATTCGGCGGTTCATCAGTAGGCTCCCCTGAGATAATAATGGAAGTAAAGAGAATTGTTGAGGAACAGCCAAAGCCTTGTGTTGTCGTAGTCTCAGCATTTAAGGGTATAACCGACCAGATAATAGCCACAAGCATTCTGGCAAGTCTCAGAGATAAAAATTACGAAAAAGGTATTGAGTCAATCTATCTCCGGCATCAGGAGGTTGTGGATAAACTTATACCGGCAGCAAAAAAAGAGGCTGTAAGAAAATACCTTGATCTTTTGATGCATGATTTTAAGGATCTTCTTTACGGAGTTTATCTCTTGGCCGATCTTACACCCAAAACACAGGATCACCTCCTGAGTTTTGGTGAAAGACTTTCTTCATTCATTATCAGCAATATAATTGAAGATTCGCATTGTGTAAATATGCAGAATTTTATCCGTACCGATAGCCGGTTTGGAAATGCCCAGGTTGATTTCGATCGCACCAATGCTCTTATCTTCGAAGAACTTGACGGTCTGAAAGATGTTGTTGTTGCACCGGGCTTTATCGCTGCCAACGAAAAGGGTGATATAACCACTCTTGGACGGGGTGGTTCAGACTATACGGCCGCGATTATTGCCGGCGCCATTGACGCAGAAGTTCTTGAGATATGGACTGATGTGGATGGTTTCATGACAGCTGATCCCAGGAAAGTAACTAAAGCATATCCTATTGCACATCTTAGCTATTCTGAAGCCTTGGAGCTATCGCATTTCGGGGCAAAGGTTATTTATACCCCAACCCTCCATATTGCTTATCAGAAAAATATTCCAATTAAAATTCTCAATACATTTAATCCCGATGCACCCGGTACACTTATTTCCAGGGAACCTGAAAATAATTCGGAAAGCCTTATAAAAGGAGTGTCATCCATGGATGATATCGATATGATTACCATCGAAGGCAGCGGTCTTCCGGGTGTAACAGGCATTTCAAAGCGCTTGTTTACAGCTCTGGCCAGCAGGCTTGTTAATATTATCCTTATCACTCAGGCATCTTCGGAGTATTCAATCAGTTTTGCCATTTCCCCTGCAGATACAGAAAAAGCTGAAGAAGCCATCCGCGAGGAATTTCAGGTTGAAATGAAGTATAAGAAGATTATTGAGATGGAAATTGAAAAACATCTCTCAATTATTGCTATCGTGGGAGAGAAAATGAAAAACACTCCCGGTATTTCTGCCAGTCTGTTTACTTCCCTTGGAAGAAACGGAATAAGTGTTATCGCTACGGCTCAGGGCTCATCCGAACTTAATATTTCTGTTGTGATTAAAAGAGAAGTATTAAAAAAAGCACTGAATGTAATCCATGAGGGGTTTTTCCTGTCACATTATAAAGAATTGCATCTTTATTTAGTGGGATTGGGAACTGTGGGAAAAGACCTTCTCAGACAAATCAGTCAGCAGCAGGAGGTGCTTATGATGGAGCATAATCTCAAGATCAATTTGATGGGAATTGCCCGTTCGAAGAAAATGCTTATAAAGGAAGATGGAATCAGCCTGAAGGATTATGCTGCCGATCTGGAGAAAGATGGAGAACCAACAAATACTTCGGTTCTGCTGGAGAAGATTGCCGCACTGAACCTGAGAAATTCCGTCTTCATCGATTGTACAGGTAGTGAACTTATAGCGGAACTTTATGATCCTCTTTTCGACATGTACGTATCTGTGGTAACTGCAAATAAAATTGCCTGTTCATCGGAATATTCCAATTATCTTAATCTTAAGCAGAAAGCACGAAAAAGAGGTGTTAAGTTTATTTACGAAACCAATGTTGGAGCGGGACTTCCCATAATCAATACTATTAATGATCTTATTAAAAGCGGTGACCATATTTCTAAGCTGGAAGCTGTGCTGTCAGGGACACTTAACTTTATTTTCAATACCATCAGTGCAGAGATCCCGCTAAGCAAGGCTGTTAAAATGGCACAGGAGAAGGGTTTTTCAGAACCTGATCCCCGCATCGACCTGAGTGGACTTGATGTAATGCGGAAATTATTGATACTTTCAAGGGAAGCAGGATATGGCATTCAGGAAAAAGATGTTAAAATGAAACGGTTCCTTCCCGATTCATGTTTTGAGGGATCCCCTGAAGATTTCTGGAATGAACTCAGGAAGCTCGATAATGATTTCGAATCCCGTAGAAAAAAACTGGAAAGCGAAGGTAAAAAATGGAGGTTTTTTGCCAGACTTGAAAACGGCAACCCATCTATTGAACTTCTGGAAGTCGATAGCTCACATCCTGCTTATGCTCTGGCAGACAGTAATAATATCATTATGATTACAACGGATCGCTACAAAGACTGGCCAATGATTATCAGGGGATATGGCGCAGGTGCTGCCGTAACTGCCGCCGGAGTTTTTGCAGATATTATTCGTATTGCAAACGTTTAAATACCGGATTTCATGATCAGAGCTGCAATTTTCGACATGGATGGATTACTTATCGATACCGAACCTAAATGGCAGGAATTCGAAAGAGACTTTGCACTTAAGAAAGGAATAAATATAACATCTGAGATGCAAAAACATACTCTGGGATTAAGAACTATTGAGATGATCAGTTACTGGCATCATATTAAACCATGGCCAAATCCTGATTTTGTAAAAGCAGAAAGGGAAATCGAAGAGGAAATGAGATTATACTATCTTTCCGAAACCAAACTTATGAAAGGAGTTGAGTATATCCTTAAGTTTTTCAGGGATCGGAATGTGAAAATGGCCATTGCATCTTCCTCGCCAATGATGCTAATCGATACTTTTCTGGATAGGTTCAGTCTTCATGATTTTTTTGAGTGCAGGCATTCAGCTGAATTTGAAGAATACGGAAAACCCCATCCCGGAGTATACATAACCACCGCAAAAAAACTAAATCTCCATCCATCGTTATGCATTGCATTCGAAGATTCATTTAATGGAATTCTTGCAGCTAAATCTGCAATGATGCAGGCTGTTGCAGTTCCGGATGCCAGACATTACAATGAAAGCAGGTTCGCGCTCGCCGATTTGAAACTCAGAAGTCTGGAGGAATTTGGAGAAAAAGAAATAGATTTGTTTTGCAAAAAATAAACAATGACCGATACTTTTCAGATAATACCGGTTTTAAGGCACTTCAGAGAGTCAGATGCCCTTGTACTTTCTGAACTATGCAATAATAAGAAGCTATGGGATAACCTGAGAGATTCCATTCCATTCCCTTATAAACTAAGTGATGCTGAGTATTTTATCAACTCATGTAACAATGAAAACCCGAAGCTGACTTTTGCTGTCGGATATGGTGACGAATTTGCTGGAGTGATAGGTTTCGTAGTGCAAAATGATGTTTACAGGCTTTCTGCCGAGCTTGGTTATTGGATTGGTGAACCTTACTGGGGAAAAGGTATTGCAAGCAGAGCAGTTGAATTGGCAACGGAATATGGGTTTACTCAACTGGGACTGGTTAGGATATTTGCAGCTGTTTTTGAATATAATTCAGTTTCCAGAAGGGTATTGGAGAAAAACGGATATCGTCTGGAAGGTATATTCAGAAACTCCGTAATTAAAAACGGGAAAATAATTGATGAATACCGCTATGCTAAGGTTAACAAGCAGAATTTGAAAAATTATATACAACCGACTGAATGAAATCCGCTGTAAAAATATTTGCCCCTGCCACAATCTCCAATGTTGGACCCGGCTTCGACCTTATGGGTTTTGCGCTTGAACAGCCTGGCGATATTATGATTGTGAAACCAAATGATTTGGGTCAGATTCGTATTATCAATAACACAAACGCAGATATTCCTGTTGATCCTGAAATGAATGTAGCCAGCGTTTCAGTTAATGCACTTCTTGATTCCCTGGGTTGCAAAACAGGTTTTGACCTAATTTTCGAAACAAAGATAAATCCCGGGAGTGGTATAGGTTCAAGCGCAGCAAGTTGCACAGCTGCAGTGGTTGGAGTAAATGAATTGTTGAACCGTCCATATTCTCAGAAAGAACTTCTTCCTTTTGCCATGAAAGGCGAATTCATTGCCAGTGGCAGTGTTCATGCCGATAATGTTGCACCGGCACTCCTTGGCGGGTTTATACTCATCCGTGATTATAATCCTGTTGACATTATTCGGATCGATTCTCCCTCCGAGCTTATATGTACGGTTGCACATCCTGATATACAGATTAAGACCTCCGAAAGCAGAAAACTAATCCCCAAGGTATTACCTGTTGCGAAAGTTCTCGAACAATGCGGAAATATTGCTGGTCTTATTGCCGGACTTACAACTTCTGATTATTCACTTATCGGGCGGTCGCTTCATGACGCCATTGCAGAACCTGTGAGAGCTGCATTAATTCCAGGTTATCTTGAAATCAAGGAAGGATTACCGAAAACCGGAGCTTTGGGAGGAAATATCTCCGGTTCAGGACCATCGGTATTTGCCTTATCAGATAATCCCGAAAGTGCACGGAAGGCAGCAGCACTGATGAGCGGGGTATTCAGCAGGGAGGGACTGTCTAACAAGGTTTATATTTCGAAAATAAGCAGACAGGGAACCAGGCTTATTGATTAATTGCGAAATAATTGAAGTGTAACTAATTAATACTCCATTTTAAGAAAGTGAGCAGTTAAAGTTTCAGAAA
>CAYOLQ010000011.1:0-21140 GCA_964404825.1 uncultured Chitinophaga sp. | reverse complement strand
ATAAAAATTCATGATTCAATATTCAGCCTTGAACTGTTTCACGGACCAACCCTCGCCTTTAAGGATGTTGGTGCACGCTACATGGCCAGACTTCTGAAATACTTTACACTTAACTATCATCAGGAGATACATGTTTTGGTTGCAACCAGCGGTGATACTGGCAGCGCTGTGGCAAATGGTTTTCTGGGTGTGGAGGGAATTAAAGTACATATACTTTATCCAAAGGGACTTGTAAGTTTTTTGCAGGAAAAGCAGTTTACAACACTCAGTGAAAACATTACTGCTATTGAAGTGGAAGGAAGTTTCGACGATTGTCAGCGACTAGTTAAAGAAGCCTTTGTTGATGCTGAAGTTAATAAAAAGCTTACCCTGACATCCGCGAACAGCATAAATCTTGCACGATTACTTCCTCAGAGTTTTTATTATTTTAATGCTTTCCGGCAACTACCAGATCCGCAGAAAAAACTTGTTATTGCAGTTCCCAGCGGGAACTTTGGAAATCTTACGGCCGGAATCATTGCAAAAAAAATGGGACTACCTGTCAGTCTTTTCCTTGCAGCAACCAATATAAACGATGTGGTGCCTGAATATCTGAAAACAGGTATTTATAAGCCAAAACCTTCAAAGGCTACTGTCGCGAATGCAATGGATGTTGGCGATCCAAGTAATTTCGCGAGAATTCTCGATTTGTATCAGGGTTCAGCAGAGGCTATACGATATGAAATAAAAGGCTACAGCTACACTGACGCCGAGATAAAAGAGTGTATTTATACTATGAAAACCAGGTATGGATATATACCCGATCCTCACGGTGCAACTGGATTTATGGCGCTTTCAGAGTACCTAAAGGATAAAACCGGCAGTTGTAACGGAATTTTCCTGGAAACCGCACATCCCGCTAAATTCAGCGATACTGTAGAGGAAGCCCTTGGCGAAAAGATTATTATACCTGAAAAACTTGCTGAATTCGGCAAAAAAGAAAAAGTGAGCCTTGAAATGAGTAATAATTACAGCGATTTTAAACAGTATTTAATGAAAGTTTAAAAATTCAGGTTATTTAAGGTATTTTCTGACAACGGGTTATTTCTCCTCAAACATATGATTAAAGTCATGTATTTAACATGCTTAAAATCATATAATTATTGGCCTCCAAAATTTGGAAATCTCTACGTTTACGGTCAACTTTGCATCACAATCCCAGACCGGGATTTTTTAGTATAAACAATTATTTATTCCTAAAATTTTCTGCTATGAATGTAGATATGCTAATGAATGACCTCATCAAGAAAACTCAGGGTGAGGCAGAGTATCATCAGGCAGTTCGCGAAGTTCTTGAGTCAATTGAAGAAATTTATAACGAGAACCCACAGTTTGAGTCTGCAAAAATTATTGAGCGGTTGATCGAACCCGACCGGGTATTAATGTTTAAGGTACCCTGGGAGGATGATGAAGGTAATATACATGTTAACAGAGGTTATCGTATTCAGTTTAATAATGCAATTGGTCCTTATAAAGGTGGATTGCGTTTCCATCCGAGTGTTAACCTGAGCATCTTGAAATTCCTGGGATTTGAGCAGATTTTCAAAAACAGTCTTACCTCACTCCCAATGGGAGATCTGATTTCGACCCCAAGGGAAAGTCAAACCGTGAGATCATGCGTTTTTGTCAGGCATTTATGCTTGAACTGTGGCATGTTATTGGTCCTGATACTGATGTTCCTGCCGGCGACATAGGTGTCGGCGGTCGCGAAATTGGGTATTTATATGGGATGTACAGAAAACTGGCCCGCGAAAATACAGGTGTTCTTACCGGTAAGGGTTTGAACTGGGGAGGAAGTCTTGTTCGTCCGGAAGCTACTGGCTTCGGTGTGGTTTATTTTGCCAAGGAAATGCTAGCCACCATCAATCAGACATTCGAGGGAAAGAAAGTTGCAATTTCCGGTTTTGGAAACGTTGCCTGGGGTGCAGCAATCAAAGCCACTGAATTGGGAGCGAAGGTAATTACACTATCCGGTCCTGATGGTTATGTGCATATTCCCGGTGGACTCGATGCCGAGAAAATTAATTACATGCTGGAACTCCGTGCTACCAACGAAGATATTGTTAAACCAATGGCATATGAATTCGAAGGAGTTGAGTTTGTTCAGGGAAAACATCCCTGGGAACTTGCCTGCGATATTGCTCTGCCTTGCGCAACACAGAATGAACTGAACAAAGAAGATGCTCAGAATCTTATAAAAAATGGTTGTATCTGCGTAACTGAAGGTGCTAACATGCCGTGCACACCTGAGGCTATTGAAGCATTGCATGCCAAAAAAGTACTTTTCTCTCCGGGAAAAGCATCCAATGCTGGCGGCGTTGCGACTTCAGGCCTTGAAATGGCTCAAAACTCCATGAAAATAAACTGGAGCCGTTCAGAAGTTGATGATCGTCTTCACCATATTATGACGAATATTCACGAGAGTTGTGTGAAGTACGGAACCCGCTCAGATGGTTATGTTGACTACGTAAAGGGTGCAAATATTGCCGGTTTCCTTAAAGTAGCTCATTCAATGGTGGATCAGGGGATTTATTAAGATAATTCACCGGAAGGTATTTGGTCAGGGATTATGAAATCAGGGATTTCCCATAATTTTATAATCCCTGATTTTTTTTGCTAATATTGCAAATATTAAATCAAATTAGTATGAAGGGTTTATACAACGTTGTATTATTTATTCTGCTTAGCTTCTGCTTTTCCGTTCTGATTGCACAAACTACCCTGGATGAAATAGTCAACGATATGATTCTGCCTCACGAAGGCCGCCCACATGGGGTGCCTTCGAGTGCTGACTGGTCTTATAAACCGAGGATAGGGGCTGTTGAACCGCCAGCAGACTGGAATGCAGCAATTGCCTGGGGTCAGCTTTATGAATGGTCAGCCGGTAATCCTGCAACCAACACCAGAGTGCAAATCAAAGACCTTGAACTGTATTATCTCAGCAAAATAGATCATAAATGGCACTTATTGCAAAAATCAGCAAGGGTTGGTGGGGCTAATTATGTTGAAGATTTTCATGATGATCTGAACAAACCTGCAGACATAAAATATCCTGTTGATGGCGGCGTATCTGTCACCTGTGGCGGAGGATATAATTTTCATTTCTGGCCAACCTCCGGAAGGATAAAATTCCCGGCAAATGAGGTTGCAGGTTGTTTTGTTACTGTTAAAGCAAGGCTAATCCTTGCGAATCCTTCCGGAAATGATGACCGCGATTCAGCAAAATTTGTTATGAGTGTGGGCGGCGATTGGTGGCTTTCACTCACTGCTGCTTGGGATCAGTGGAAAACCAATGCCGACATGGGAATTGGCAGGTTTCGGTTTGTAACTCCTGAATGGAAATCATTTAATATGTATTCAGTGCCTAAAGATACCATCATTCAGAATCCTCCTCCCTATCTTTCAATAAGTACACCTGTTGAAATTAACCCTGGAATACCATCCTTTACATTATTTCAGAATTATCCGAATCCATTTAAAAACAGCACTCAGATTGGTTTTTACCTCACTGATCCTGACTATACGCGCTTATCAGTTTATACTATTACCGGGAAACTGGAAGCTGTTTTGTTCGAGAAGAATGCTGTTCCGGGTATATACAATGTTCAATGGAATACAGATTTTATCGGACCCGGCATTTACATTATGAAATTGGAAAGTAGCTCTAAAAGTGTTTCCCTAACCTGTCAGGTCTTATAAACCTGTCAGGTTCCCCGTAAATCAAAATTAATAAAAGTTAGTTGAATCTGCTATGTCCAAAAATTATATCTTTGTACTTGTGATAAACTATGACTTTATAGTATTATAAAAGTCACAAATAATACCTCTGCTTAACTAAATAATTTTTTCACATTTATTTTTGTATGCTGCTGATTTTATGGAATGAATACAATAAAATATGAAAAAACCTTTCAAAAATCTTTTGTGTATACCGTTTTTACTCGCGACGGTATTCTCTTTACAAGCTCAGGTTGCAGTAAACTCAACCGGTGATCCTGCTGTACCTTCAGCAATGCTCGAAATCAGCAGTAATAACAAAGGATTGTTGCCTCCCCGCCTTACCGCTGCACAGCGAAATGCAATAAGTTCACCTGCTATCGGACTGGTAGTATTTGATACAGATTCAGCTGGTTATTTTTTTATAACAGCACAGGCTGGTGTGAACTGGTTGAAAAAAACGGAAATGGAGTAACCATCCTGGGAAATTCCACAAACAATACCACCGTTGAAGCTGACGGAACCTTAAAATACAGCGGTAGCGCTTCCGTATGGGATGATATTGTTGTTTTTCCTGATGCTACATCCCGCGGCACCAATAATCCCCCGATCTGGACAAGTTTTAAAAATGACGGGGCCGGGAGCCATGGAGTTTATTTGTTTATGTTTTCTGCAAGTTCCGAACAGGAATTATATTTCACCCTTCAAATACCGCATGGATACAAAGTTGGATCAACATTATATCCTCATGTACACTGGACAACAAGTATCGGCACTCCAAGCGGAACAAATGTTGTATGGGGTCTGGAATATACCATAAGCAGTATTGGAGGCAGCTATGGAAATACAAGCATTATAACCTCCAATACAGTTATACCTTCTATTGGAACTCCTTCCGGTACCGGGCAGCACCTGATTACTCCTTTAGGGACAATTTCAGGAAGTGGTTTAGGTATCAGCGCAATTTTTGCTTGCAGATTGTTCAGAGCAGCAAGTAATAGCAGTGATACTTTTGGCAATGAGGTTGGCCTTCTGGGTATTGATGTCCATTATGAAAAAGACACAGAGGGTAGCCGACTGGAATTTATTAAATAGTAACTCCTGCCATTAATCTGAGAGTACAAAACCAGTAGACATGCCCTTTAATACAATATCTAAACTTTATAGATTGCCCCCCGGTTTGTCTTTCCATCAATCTTAATTAGCAAGGGCTTTTTAAAGCGAATGTGCCTTACATACTGGTCTTCAAACCGGGCTTCCTGTTTTTTGAGGTAATCAATATCATAAAATCCGTCTTTGATATAGGGGTTTATTGTGAGGTAACCCACACCGAATGAGGTGAGGTTCTGAAAAAAATGGGTGCCCTGACTCGGGTCAATCCGGAAATTTTCAAGACCTGATTCAACAATGATTCTGGCTTCACTTATCTGAGGCCATTTTATAGGAATCCCAAGCCAGGGATCCGAAGAACCCCAGCGACCAGGACCAATCAAGACGTAGTTTTTATTCTCTTCCCTTAGAGTTGAATTGATCATTTCAACACTTTGAGCCATCTTATCGCTGTGAGCAGGATCGAATGATTCAGGTTTTATATAAACCAAATCCACCATCCAGTCGAAAACGCCATTACCAAGAGCCGAATTTGAAAGAATGATTGTTTCATCTTTTTTTACGGCATCAAGGTCAATTGAACTGCTTTGATCGTTATCCACAATTGGCCGTATCTGCAAAAAGTGAAATACTTTTGGAGCCCCTTCCGGTACATTAAGGTTTACCGCAAATTCAATTTCAATAGGAAGATTCATCTCTTTCTGCCCTATAGCCAGCAAGGTTTGCAGAATGTCGGCCAAAGGAAAAGTTCCATGATTCAGAATATTTGCAAAGGTTATTACCTTCTTTCCGTCATAATTATATCCGTCCCTGATTATATGATTTTGCAAATCGTAAACAGACGCAACACTTCTGAGGGAATGGTCTTCCTCTGCATCTTTAATTCTGAGTTTGAGCAGGTTTACAGCATCATCAGTAGAAGTCACAAAACTTTCAGGGTTCATGTCGAGAGCAAAAAATGTCTTTTGTGTATCTCTCAATATTATTTCGGGGGAGGACAACTGAAGCACTTTTTTGGCGTACTTAGGAGAAAATCTTAACGAAACGCCTCCGTCTACAATATATTTGCCTAAACCGAATGCTATGTTAGCAATGCCATCTTCGGGTTTCTCAGGTTTTATGGGATAAAAATTTATCGATCTGGCAACACCGGAAAAGGTAGGGTAGAATCGGTTACCATATTGTGAGCCGCTTACTTCCTGCAGAATTATCCCCATTTTCTCTTCATCAATAACATTGGAGGTGGCTGTCATATATGCTTTGCTCGATTTAAAATATACCGAAGCGTATACCGATTTTATTGCATTTGTTAACATCCTCATAGTAAGTGCATGGTCCGACTCAACCATAGGAATCATATATGTGGAGTAAATGCCGGCGAAAGGCTGATAATGACTGTCTTCCAGCTTACTGGATGATCGTATGGCAACGGGATTCTTGATAACCGAGATAAAGGCATATAAATCCTGATGAACCCATCCGGGTAGTTTTGCCCTCACGAAATGTTGCAATATCTCATCATCATTCAGATTGCTCATTCCAATTTTATAGAGTTCGTTAGTCTCCATAAATTCATCAAAAATATCGGTGCTCAACACAACTGTCCGGGGAATGGAAATTACCACATCTTCGTACTTATTAAAAAGGCTATAGTTCTTAATTACAGAGTTGATGAATGCCAGACCCCGCGCTTTTCCTCCGATAGAAGCATCGCCAATTCTCGAGAACATCATATATTCATCAAAACTCGATTTATCGAACATGGCTATTATACCACGCCCTTTGCTAATACGGAAACTTGAGATGGCCTCATAAATGTATGACCTTACCTCATCAATATTTTTGAAATCCTCACTGCGGAGATACTTAAAAAGCTGCGCAACCGGAAAAATCGCCCTTGCATTCAGCCATTTCGAAAAATCATTTCTGGATGAGTGATAAGCCAGAACATTATCGGGGACCTTAAGGATCATCTGCTGGAGTGTCTGCAAATCGGTTGCCCTGGCAATCTCCCTTGAAGTATCCGGGTCGCGGAATACAAATTCGCCGAATGCAAAATTACGGATGATGTAATTTCTCACATCAATGGACAGGGTTTTGGAGTATTTATGCAGAAACCCGACATTTAGTTTCTGTGCATATCTCTCATTGCTCATATCTGACGACTGCAAGAGAAAGGGCATATAGGGATCCTCTTGTTTAACCACTTTGCACAACCGGAGTCCGGCCTTTGTTTTATGATCCCTCTTATTGTTATCTTTAAAGCTGATATCTGAAATTATTCCAAGCAGATTATTCTTGTATTTACTATAGAAGTCCATTGCTTCCTCAAAGGTTTTAGCAAGAAGAATCTTAGGCCTGCCTCGCATTCTGAGCATTTTCTGATGCTCATTTAGCGCTTCTTTCATAAAGTCACGCGATTGTTTCAGCACAATTTTATACAGCAAGGGAAGGTAAACAGATGTATACCGGATAGAATCTTCCACGAGCATAATAGCCTGTACGCCTACATTTTCCACATCGTATTCGGCGTTCATCCTGTCTTCAACCAGTTTGATGATTGCCAGAAGCAAATCTGCATTTCCAAGCCAGCAGAAAACGTAATCGATAGCAGAAAGGTCTTCATTCTGAAGTTTAAGCGATACCTCTCTGTTAAAATGGGTAAGGACAACAATGGGAATATCTTTATATGTCTTTTTTATTCGTTTGGCAAGCTGAAAAGTGTCAATATCCCCAATATTCAGCATTTCTATAATCAGGTCAATACTTTCAGTGCCCAGAATTTCAAAAGCTTCCTTTGCTGAACTGGCTTTAATGAATCGTGGCGGATAGCGAAGGTTAAGCGATACATACTCATTGAATATCTGCTCGTCAATTCGTCCATCCTCCTCCAGCATAAAAAAGTCATAGTTGCTGCTTATAATAAGCACCTGCTTTATTCGTTTCTGCATGAGAAGATTAAATTCCGTCATGCTGAAATCTACTGTAGGATAATCAAGACGTCTGGTCTTATTTTTCAAATCCATTGTAATTCTTATAAACAATATATTCCAAATACAATCTCTTTGCAAAAGGGAGAAACAGCAATACAAAACTGCAAGCTCCTGACTTTTTCACTAACTTTTCTTCTCGTTTTTAACACGCTGATGAATCAAAGATATCTGCTTTTTCCCATCCATAATAATGTTCAGGGCCTCCGGGAAGCAAATATATTTTAGAAAGGCGGTTTCATTAAGTGTTGCTTGGCTGTTAATTTCTTCCCAGTCGATAAATTCATTTACTGAACTGTGCTGTATGGAAAAATACCCAACATTCATTGATGTAACATTATGAAAAAAATGAGATCCCAGTGAAGCGTCCAACGGAAAATCTTCAAGACTCGTTTCGATAATAACTTTTGCCATGGATATCTGAGACCAGTTTACGGGAATCCCGATAAAGGGATCTCTGGTGCCCCATCTTCCGGGTCCAATAAGAATGTAATTCTTTTTTTTGGCTTTCATCACCCGGTTCATCTCTTCAATTTCCTGAGCAATTTCTTTCGTTTTTAATTTATCAAATGATTCAGGCTTAACAAAAATTATTTCAGATATATCGTCTATCCGGCCATTACCCATGCTTTTTTCGGCATAAATAAGGATACTTTGCTTGTCAATTTGATCCATATCCACACTAAACTCACCCACATTCCCATGCATGGGTTTTATCTGCAAAAGATAAAATGAAGGTAAGCCGTTTTCCGATTTGTTCAGGTCAACAGCATATTCTATTTCCACGGGGGATCCTAAAGATTCCTTACCTACATCCAGAATAAATTCTATGGTTTTGGCCAGAGGAATGTAGTTGTATTTCAGGATATTGGCGAAATTCAGAATCCTGGGACCGGGTTTGGCCAGTCCTGCTTCAATCTGGTCGTTCTGAGGATCGTAAACGGAAACAAGGTGGCGCAAAGAGTCATGTTTTTCAGCCACCGAAATTTTCAATCTTTTAAGATTGGCATCCGACCCTTTTATAAGCATATCAGGTTCAGTGCAGTTAAGATCAAGTGCAACAAAATCTACCTGTGAGTCTCTGAAGAGATTCTTTGGGGAGTTAACTTCAAGTTCAGGATATTTTGGGGAGAAACGATATGCCTTTTCACCCTGTACAACATAATGACCAAGCCCTAATGCGGCAATGGCAAACCCGTCTTCAGGCTGCATGTGCGATACCGGGTAATAGTTATGCGACTGGGCTGTTCCGCTGATATGGGGATAAAAGTACTTATCGAACTCGTTCCCGACAACTTCCTGTATCACAACAGCCATCTTTTCTTCTTCAAGTTTATAATTTATTGCTTCAAAATAGGAACGCGATTCGTTTGAGAATATGCTTGCATAAACGAGTTTTATTGCATCCGATAAATGCTTGTATCTGAGTTTAATATCCTCTGAGTTATTAGGAATAAGAAAAGTTTCAAAGATGCCTGAAAATGGCTGTGTTGTGCTATCTTCGAGAAGGCTTGATGAACGGATTGCAAGAGGCTTTTTTAAAACATTCAAAAGAGATTTCAGCTTCTTTTCGAGGTGATAGGAGAGTTCGCCCCGGAGGAACATTTCGCACACTTCCTCATAAGAGAAGTTGCCATGGATCACATTAAGGAGGCTATTTTTTTCAAGAAAAAAATCGAATTCATCGGTTCCAATTATGGAAGTTTTTGGCGTACGTGTATTAATTCCGGGTATAAGGTCAGAAAAATTCAGATTATAAATTAAAGTGTTGATAAATGCAAGACCTCTGCCTTTCCCTCCCAGAGCGCCGGTGCCCAGACTAACGATATTACTTTCGTCGAGAAGGGCAGACTCTTCGAAATTCACAATCTTACCAGCATTGGTTTCGTTTCTGTATTTTTTAATTACAAATTTCAGATAACTGCGGAATTCGTCAGGGTTCTTAAAATCAGTTACCTTCAACGGATGAATCATCTTAGCAATCTTAATTTCTCCCCTTGCCATTAGCCATAATGAGAAATGATTGCGTTTTCCATGGTACAGAAGAGATTCAGTTGGAATTGTTTCAATTTGCTTCTCAAATTCCTTGAGAGATTTTGCCTCAGCAATTTTTCTTCCCCCGGGATCTTTATATTCGAAATTTCCAAAACCCAGATGATGACTGATAAAGCTCTTAATATCCTGAAGCAGTGTTTCCGAATTTTTATTTATGAAAATTGATTTCAGTTCATACGCCATTCTGGAATTTTCTACTTCTGATGACTGTATGATTGTCGGAAGACCGGGATTTATTTCCCTTACATAGGTAACAAGGCTAAAACCAGCTGATTCGTTGAGAATTCCGTTCCTTTTAAATTTAACATCTGTTATCAGGCAAAGCAAACTGTCGGCATATTTCTGGATTATTTCATCGGCCTCTTCATAGCTGGTTGCCAGAAGAATTTTGGGGCGTGCCCGCAGTCTGAGAACTTTAAAAAGCTCATCTGTGGAAACATCATCGATAATTCTTTTGGTTTGTTCCAGAACAGAACTATAAAGCAGGGGCAAATAGCGTGAATAGTATATTTCCGAATCTTCAACAAGAAGAATAACCTTAACAAGTCCGATTTGGGTATCGTTTTCCACATTAACACCGTCTTCCAGCAGTTTGATCATTGCAAAGAAGATTTTTGAATCTCCGTTCCAGGCAAATATTTTATCCACATGTTCCAGATTCTCTTTGTTTTCCTTGTATGCGGGTACCTCACGACTGTTGTTTAGGAGAACATAAACCGGAATGTAAGGATATTCGTTTTTAACCATTCTGGCAATCCGGTTGGATGTGGGCTTATCGCTCCCAATCATAAGGATAACCAGGTCGAAATGCTTATTGTTTAATTGTTCCAGGGCTTCTTCATAGGTTGACACTCCCGTCACACGAGGCATTGAGGTGAGATTTAACTGTTGATATTCTCCGAGTATATGCTCTGAAAACCTGCCTTCTTTTTCTATTGAGAATGCATCGTAAAGGGTTGAAACCAGAAGGATTTCTTTAGCTTTATATGGCATAAGATCGTGAAAGATATCCCTGTTGGCATTCATTTTATTCAGAAACTTTTGCAGCAGTTTCCTGCTGTTTATGGGTTTTTCACCGGAGAACTCGTTAATTTCAGAACGGAGGCTATCCTGTTCCTGAGTCCGTTTTAGAATTTTTCTTGCCTCAATGGTGTTGAGGTAGTTGGATATAATGCTTGCGAGATTATTTATCAGATTTCGTTCCTCTTTCAGAAACGGACCTTCGTCCAGTTCAGGGAATTCCTTAAGATAGAAGATATCTATTGATCCCGTAACATTATGGATGGTCGAAAAATTCTGAGTCTGGAGGAAATTTGTTTCCCTGAAAATATGAGTTGTAAAAATCAAATCCCCGTATCTGATACGGGCAACGGTATGGTCTGGATACTGCCAGGCTTTTGGAAGGATAAAAGTAATCCGCCGGAGAGTCTCTTCGATCAGCTTACCTTCTTTAATAATCTGGGTGGTCTGGTTAATGCAGGATAATTCCTTAAGCCTTTCTTTCTTTTCGGCAAGCAGCTTCTGAATTTCGCTATCTGAGCGCGGAATATCCATAATCCCTGAAATAAAATTTTATGCACTTTACATAGCACATATTTTTTTTTAACGCTGCATAGCGTAAGTCTTAATAACTATGCATGACATTTCAAGCCATTGAGGGCCGGTTAACTGATCCCTAGTTAATCTCAAAAGTATTCCCGCTCTTTAGCAGATCGTCCATGCATTTAATCTGATTCTTTTCCCCGGAGTGAGAAATCTGGTCATAAAGCATATCCTCATAGGTTGTTTTCTTAACAGCACGTATAATGCCCATTGCCATTGGATATTCAGGCTGATCCATCCTGATGAGACTATAATGAATTGAGGCATCAGTACTTTGAGCATCATGAATCTGAATATCTTTTTCAGTAATACCGTTTTCACCAATGGTAACAACTTCAAATCTGTTATTCTTCAGGATAAGTCCTTTATCGTGATTTTTACCAAAGATCATTGGTTTCCCCTGCTTAAGATAAATCTGATGATCTTCCCGGACATCCCGGCCGGTAATGTTTTCATGGACGTCGGCATTAAAAATCACACAATTTTGCAATACTTCAACCACTGAGGTTCCTTTATGAAGAGCTGCTTCAATGAAAACTTCTTTCATCATTTTCGGATCAGTATCTACAACCCTTGCGAAAAATGCACCTTGCGAGCCCATAACCAATTCCCCCGGATTAAAAGGTTCCTCAATGGATCCTTCGGGGGAGGTTTTTGTAATACTTCCTTTGGGAGTTGTGGGTGAATACTGACCTTTGGTAAGGCCGTAAATCCTGTTGTTGAAAATCAGAATACTCATATTGATATTCCGGCGGATTACATGAATAAAATGATTCCCGCCGATAGCCATCGAATCGCCATCTCCGGTAACCACCCAAACCGAAAGTTCAGGATTTGATATTTTTATTCCGGAGGCAATAGCGGCGGCTCTTCCATGCAGACTATGGAAACCATAGGTGTTGATATAATAAGGGAATCTTGATGAACACCCGATCCCCGAAACAAAAACAACATTTTCCTTTTTAACTCCGGTTTCAGGAACCGAATTTCTGATGGTTGACAGCACAGCATGTGCCCCGCAACCGGCGCACCATTTAACAGGACTATCGAGTTTGTAATCCTGAGTTTGTACTACGGGTGAGAAATCTGTATTTTCTTTCATTTTCCTTTGTTTTCAAGTAATTCTCTGAATACTGCTTTCAATTCGGAAATCATAAAGGGCAATCCCTGTACCTTATTATATTGGGTGTATTCAAACTGTGGAAATTTGGATCGGAGGTACAATGCAAATTGACCCAGATTCAGCTCACAGATTACCCTTTTTTTCGCACAGCAAAGAACTTCTTCTGTGTTCTTCGGCAAAGGGCTGATATACGAGAATTGTGCAAGACTTATTGACAATCCTTCTTCCTGTAATTCTTTTACAGCGCTGTATAATGCTCCATAAGTCCCTCCCCAGCCAATAACCAGAAGGTCAACCTCTTTTTCGCCAAGAATTTCCTGTTCCGGAATATAATTAGCTACACGATTTACCTTTTCCTGTCTTAACCCAACCATTACCTGGTGGTTATAAGGGTCATGGGACACTTCGCCGGTTTTATCGGCTTTCTCCAGTCCGCCTACCCTATGCCGCAATCCTTCCTGTCCGGGCACTGCCCACAATCTTGCAAGAGTTTCTGGATCTCTGATATAGGGCATATATCCTTCATGATTGTCTTTTACTTTTGGCGGTTTAATATCCGGCATATTTTTCATTTCCGGAATTTGCCATAGTTCTGATCCGTTAGCAAGATAACCGTCCGTAAGTAAAATTATAGGAGTCATATGTTCGAGGGAGAGTTTTGCTGCCTCATAGGCATAATGAAAGCAGTTTGCCGGTGAAGTAGCAGCGATAACGATTACAGGGCTCTCGCCACTTCTTCCATATAATGCCTGCAGCAAATCAGCCTGTTCTGTTTTTGTCGGAAGACCGGTTGAGGGGCCTCCCCTTTGAACATTGACAATTACGAGCGGCAATTCGGTAATAACAGCAAGTCCGATTGCCTCACCTTTCAATGCCAGACCCGGTCCGGATGTTGATGTAACAGCAAGTCTGCCAGTAAATGAGGCTCCTATTGAAGAGCAAATACCGGCAATTTCATCTTCTGCCTGGAATGTGATGGCTCCCAGATGTTTACGGCTAGCGAGCTCCTGAAGGATTTCTGTTGCGGGTGTGATAGGGTAGGAACCAAGAAAAAGTTTACAACCCGATTTCTCTGCAGCTGCAAGTAATCCCCAGGCAGTAGCTACATTTCCAGTAATATTTCTGAACAAACCTTTTTTATTTTTAGCGGGATTAACCAGAAAAGTGGTGGACATTGCCTCAATTGTCTCTGCATAGTTATATCCCCCCCGGAGAACTGCAATATTTGCTTTTACAAGGGCATCATTTTTCTTAAACTTCTTCGAAATGAAATTTTCTCCGATCGTCAGATCCCTGTTAAACAGCCAGAAAAGAATTCCTGCCACGAACTGATTTTTGGTTTTATCGGCAGTTTTTAAATCGAGTCCGAATTCCTTTGTAATTGATACTGTTAAGGATGTGATAGGAGCCCTGACAACATTATAACCTTCAAGCGATCCGTCATTCAGGGGATCTACAATATATTCGGCTTTTTTATAATTTTTCTGATCGAAATTATCAATATCGATGATAACTGTTGCTCCCGGTTTCAGCCATTTCATATTGGTTTTAAGAGCAGCCGGATTCATTGCAACCAAAACATCCGCAAGGTCTCCCGGAGTTGTCACATCTTTATGTCCGATATGCACCTGATATCCTGAAACACCGGCAACTGTTCCCTGCGGTGCACGGATTTCCGAAGGATAATCGGGAAAGGTTGATAAGTCGTTGCCTACAAACGCTGAAGTATCTGAAAACTGGCTACCCGTTAACTGCATCCCGTCACCTGAGTCGCCGGCAAACTTCACTACCACATCTTCCAGTTCAATGATCTTTGGATTTTTGCCCATTTTGGATCGAAATTAGTAATTTGACTAAAAAATCAAATGCATACGAAAAATATGCGCTTTCGCATGCATTATACCATTAAAAATGAAAACTTTAATACGATTCAAAGTTATCCTATTAAAATTCAATTGCAAATTTAAGTAATTTGAAAGAACGCTATTCAAAACCGTTCTAATTTAATTAACAGTTTCCGGTAAGAAGTTAATAGGACAGAAAGTTCTTACCTTTGAAAAAAGATAAATATTCGTCAAAATGGCACTTATAAAAACTGTTCGTGGTTTTACTCCCGTTTTCGGGAAGAACTGTTATCTGGCAGATAATGCCACTGTTATTGGTGATGTTATAATGGGAGATGACTGTTCGGTATGGTTTAATACGGTTCTCAGGGGAGATGTTAATTCAATCCGGATTGGCAACAAAGTAAACATTCAGGATGGAAGTATTCTGCATACTCTTTATGAAAAATCAGTGGTAGAGATCGGAGATAATGTATCTGTCGGGCACAATGTTATAATTCACGGCGCATGCATAAAAAACAATGTATTGCTTGGAATGGGATCGATAATCCTTGATCATGCTGTTATTGGTGAAAATTCAATTATAGCTGCGGGAGCTGTTGTACTCGACAGCACAATTGTTGAGCCGGGAAGCATTTATGCCGGAATACCTGCCCGCAGGGTAAAAAGTATTGATCCCGATCAGAGTCGTGAAATGATTGCCAAAATTGCGAATAACTATTTGTTCTATTCAGGGTGGTACAGGGAGGAAGGCTGAACAAGAAACATTCTTTGCGTTTCCCTTGCGTCTTGGCCCTTACGCTTAATGAGCCTATAAACGAACCTTATTGAGGTCAATCTTCTCCCCAAAAAACATTTTTGCAATAATTTCGAAATAATCGGTGTGATCGGAAACAAAAAATTCGTGCCGGGGAGCCTTATCGTTCCTCAATAATTGCTTCCGGGTCAATTCTTCCCTAAGTTTCTCCGCTACAATTTTTGCGCTGTCGATTACATTAACATTGAAATTATAGAAGCGGCTGATTTGGTTCTTGATAATGGGATAATGGGTGCATCCCAGAATGAGGCTGTCAATGTTCTGCAGTTCCTTTCTGGATAAATAGGAACGGATAATAGCATTTGAAATATCATCAAAAATGAAACCCTCTTCAATCATGGGAACCAGCAGGGGAGTGGCGAGTGATGATACCTCAATGCCTGGTTTTATCTTTTGAATCCCATTCGGATAGGTTCCTGAATTAATTGTAGCCTTCGTTCCGATCACCCCGATATTATGTGTATCATCCTCCTGAACCACAAAATCGATTACCGGATCAATTACATTCATTACAATTGCCTTGTCGCCCACAAATTCCTGTACCTCGATAAAAGCATTTGCTGATGCCGAGTTGCATGCAATCAGAATTACTTTGCATCCCTTTTGTAACAGAAATTTTGTAATGGCAAGTGAGTAAGCTATGATTGTTTCCTTTGATTTATCACCGTAGGGCAGATGCGCTGTATCTCCAAAATATATCATTTGTTCGGCAGGTAAGGCAAGCCGGATAGCCGAAGCAACGGTTAAACCGCCTACACCGGAATCGAAAAGACCAATTGGAGAGTTTGGGCCGGACATGAATGTAAATTTAAAAATGAAGACCATTTTGAGTATTCAAAATGGTCTTCATTATAATTATATCAGGTTTTTAGGGGAGCTTAAGCTTGTCCTTAACCATAGGGTAAATATCAATACTTTTATCTGAAGTATAGATCGGATTTTTCCCGCTGACATCAAAAACATAAATCAAATCCAGCTCCCGGCCAATTTCAGTCACAGTTGCTTCGAGTTTTTTCATGATTCCGGCGAGAAGATCTGATTGCAATTTTTGCAGTTTCTCACCTGCAAGTTGTTGAAATGCCTCAAGATTCTGCTGCATGCTCTGAAGTTCGGAAATTTTACTCTGAAGAATCAGAGAATCCATTCCAGCTTGTTTCTCAGTTAAATCAGCATATTTCTTGTTAAATTCTACCTGAAGAATTTCTTCCTGACCGGCGTATTTATCGTTCATTTTCTTCAAACTATCCAATGCAACTTTATACTCCGGCATAACTACCAGAACGTTCTGCATATTTACATGGCCGAATTTGAGATTCTGAGCATTAACAAATGCGCCTGAAAAGGCAATGGTAATCAACAAACATAATACATAAAACTTTTTCATCCTATCCGATTTAAATTTTTACAAAAGTATATTTTTATTTTGTATATCCTAGTTTTTCCAGAACCTCATCACTCTTTTTTTATTTGGCATTTTCGTAAAGAATACCGGCACCGGCTGCGGTATCAAAAATCACTGCATAGGCACCTTCGATAGCCATTTCTTTAACTACTTTATAGATTTCGTCCTGAATGGGTTTTACCAGTTCCTGACGTTTCTGGAAAACAGCACCTTCAGACCCAAAATACTTTTTCTGAAGTTCTTTAATTTCCTTTTCCTTAGCGACAATTTCATCCTCCTTCTTTGTTTTCTGGTCTTCAGTCAGGAGTACTTTTTCTTTTTGAAAATCTTTATAGATTTTGTCTACTTCCTGATATTTCGCTTCAATCTCTTTCTGATAATCCTGAGAGATTTTATCTACCTGTTCCTGAGCCGCTTTGTATGTAGGGATGCGGTTGAGGATGTATTCGGTATCTACAAAGGCAAATTTCTGTGCAAAACTGGTTCCTGCAAAAAGGAATGCGATCATAACAAATAATACTGACTTTTTCATGGCTCAAAGTTTTAATTTAAAAATCTAAAATTGCTGTCCGATGGTAAAGTGGAAATTACTTCCGCTGTTACCATAAGCAACATTTGGTACTGAATCAAATCCATAGGCCCAGTCAATTCCGAGCATACCAAACATCGGCAGGAACGCTCTTAAACCTACTCCAAGAGAACGTTTGATCAGAAACGGATTATATTCATTAATCGAATACCATGCGTTTCCGGCTTCAGCAAAAACAAGTCCGAAAACTGTTGCCTGCGGATTCAATGTAAACGGATACCTTAATTCCATCGTTAACTTTTCATAAACGTTTCCCGATTTGGTATTATCAACCCTTGGCGTAAGAGAACTGTTGGAATAACCTCTCAGTGCAATGGTTTCGTATCCGTAAATATTGTAACCGGTGAGGCCGTCGCCGCCCAGATCAAAGCCTTCAAATGGTGAAGGGCCTATATCCTGATTATAAAAACCCTTATATCCAAAATGTGCTCGGGTATACAATACCAAATTCCCTGCCAAAGTTGTATACCAGTCAGCTTTAAATTTCCATTTGTGATATTCAATCCATTT
This sequence comes from uncultured Chitinophaga sp., assembly GCA_964404825.1. GTDB lineage: Bacteria > Bacteroidota > Bacteroidia > Bacteroidales > JACJXF01. The sequence continues at coordinate 3,342 of CAYOLQ010000011.1, read as the reverse complement.
GTATTTATCTTCCTGATCAGTTATAGTGCTATAATCTTTGCCTGATATAGCTGAATATGGAGGAGTTACCTGTAGTGATAAATTGAAGGAAGAACCGTTACGCGGATATATGGGCTGACTTACAGAATTTCTTCCGATTGTAGTTGAGAAGCTGAGATTGTTTGAGTTTCCGTTTGTGAAGAGGAAGTAGCCGGTATAATCCTTCAGGCTGTATCTCTGAAAACTCAGCTCATTAAATAATGTGAAAAAGTCATCAGGCCAGGTAAGTCGTTTTCCTAATCCCAGAGATGCTCCGGAAATTTTCATGTACTGGTCTTTTTGGACATCACTGTAATAACCGTAGGAACTATTCATTTTTGTGCGGTACAGTGAGACTGAAAACGAGTTGGGTTTTTTGCCCCCGAACCAGGGCTCAATAAATGATAAGTTATAGGATTGGTAGTATTTTCCGTTCGACTGAGCCCTGATGCTTACGGTTTGCCCGTCGCCTGTAGGTATTGGTCTCCAGGATTTACCATTCAGGATATTTCTGGCAGAGAAATTCGTAAACCGTAATCCCACTGTACCAACAAGCATTCCATATCCCCATCCACCGGAAACTTCAAACTGGTTATTTGATTTTTCAACGAGTTTATATCGGATATCAACAGTCCCGTTTGAAGGATTTGGTATTGGTTCCGGCTCGATTTGTTCCGGATCAAAGTGCCCGAGTTGGGCTAATTCTCTTACGGTTCGGATAATATCAGATTTACTGAACAGATCTCCGGGTTTGGTTCTTATTTCACGGCGGATAACATGTTCATTGGTAACCTCATTTCCTTCAATAATAATGCTATTGATGGTGGCTGGTTTACCTTCATAAATCCTCATTTCAAAATCTATTGTATCATTTTCAACTCTTATTTCAATGGGATCAATCTGAGAAAACAGATAACCGTAATCGAGATAAAGCGAATTCACGGCATCTTCATCGTTGAGGAGTCGTTTATCAAGCAACTTCTGATCAAAAACATCTCCTTTTTTTATTCCAAGCACTTTATTTAAAAGCTCTTCCGGATATTTTGTGTTTCCAATCCAAACAATATCCCCGAAATAATATTTGCTACCTTCAAAAATATTCAGATAGAGGTTGATCCGTTCATCAGAAAAACGTGAAATGGAATCAGAAAGGATTTTAGCATCACGATATCCGTTTTCGTTATAAAACTCGAGTAATAAATCCTTATCCTCACTAAAATCTTTTTTGATCAGTTTGGAAGGTTTGAATATATTCAAATCCCGTCCTTTCGTCTTCTTTAATTCCTTTTGGAGCTTTTTTGAAGTAAAAACTTCATTACCCGTAAAAATTACCTCCTCAATCTTAATTTTTCCGTTCTTTTCCACATCAGCTTCCAGACGAACCATGTTCACCCGTATTGTATCCGGAATTTGTCTGATAGTGATACTTGTATTTAAAAATCCCTTTTCTACAAAATGTTCTTTAACAATTCTTTGTATAGTGTTAAGAATATCGTCAGTTACCTGACTACCGTTCCGGATATTTAATTTATCCATCAGGTCCTGAGTTTCTGATTTTTTAATTCCGTTAATAACAAGCTTGGACATCCGGGGACGTTCTTTCAGAAAAATGTCAAACCAGATTTTGCCTTTTTCAATTTTGGTAGCGGTAATTTTAACATCTGAAAACAATCCCTGATCCCAGAATTTCTGAATGACTTTTGTAATATCATCGCCTGGTACGGTAATTTTCTCGCCGGACTGCAAACCTGATAAACTCACAAGTACTTCTTTCTGGAGAAACTGAACTCCGGAAATTGATACATCAGCAATCTCGTATTCCTTTGGGTTGGAATAATCAAGTACAGGTAAAGAATTATAATTAATCAGTGTATCCTGTGAAAAACCTTTGGCGAAAGGGGAGATTAAAAATAGTAGGACAAAGAGTATTTTATACATGCTTTTTAATTAACTGATTCGCTTTTTATTTGTTCGCTTATTTTTCCAAACCTTCTTTCACGCTTCTGGTATTCTAAAATTGCATCATAGAAATTTTCCTTTCTAAAATCGGGCCAAAGTACATCTGTAAAGTACAATTCTGAATATGCAATCTGCCAGAGTAAAAAATTACTAATTCGCAATTCGCCACTTGTACGAATAAGAAGTTCAGGGTCAGGAAGTTCAGAGGTTGTCAGGTAATTTACAAATGAATCGCAACCTAATTCATCAACCTGGATTTTGTTGTTCTTGACATCTTCTGCAAGCTTCCTCATTGCATTCAGAATTTCCCACCTGCCGCTGTAACTTAACGCAAGAACGAGATTAAGACCCGTATTATTGCGGGTTCTTTCAACAGCTTTTGATAATTGTTTCTGAACTACTTTGGGCAGGCTGTTTGTGTCACCGATTATATGAAGAGAAACATTATTTTCAGTAAGGGTAGCGAGTTCTTTTTCGATGGTACTAACCAGCAATGACATAAGTGCGTCGATTTCTTCCCTTGGGCGATTCCAGTTTTCAGTTGAAAAAGCATATAGCGTCAGATACTGAATACCCAGTTCTGAAGCTGCTTCAACTGTTTCGCGGACCGCAATAACACCACTCTGGTGACCGAAAATCCTTGAATTCCCTTTACGCTGTGCCCAACGGCCATTTCCATCCATAATCACTGCTACGTGAACCGGAAGTTTCTCTTTATTAATACTTTCAATAGTTGCCATAATTCATAAATCCATCTAATCGTAAGTCGGACAATCTTCTCTGTAACTAAAAATTTTATAGCTTATAAAAATTCCTGCAAAGGTATACCAGTCTTTGTTACCAAACAAAGCTTTATTGGGTTCTGTGGTAATATTTGTTACTCCATCAATTGCCAGGTCGCTAAAGGTCTTTCTGATAGTCAATTCCGCTCCTGCGCTTAATTTTTTTCCGATATTGACTTTATATCCGATCCCAAAAGGTAAAAAGAAATGATTTTTTGCTTCCGGAACATCGGAGGTAAGAATGAAATGATACCCCAATCCGCCGGTGAGGTATAAAGATCTGTTTAATTTCCGGTTAGCTGTTTTGTAAGGAAGAAAATTTATTTCGTAGCTGGCGGAAGCATCAATAAAAGTAGCATCGAAGCCGGTATTCAGACTCTCAATATATGGGTCACCGTAGGAAGCAGAATTTCCGGAAAGGGAATGATAGATTGCGTTGAATCGAATTGAATTGCGTTGCTCAAAATTATACCGGTAAAAGGGGCCTGCTGCAAATCCGGGTGCTCTGAAATGCTTAACCGGATTCAGATCTCCCATGTAATAGGAGGTTCCGGCAAAAAAGCCGATATCAGATTTCCTTTGA
>CAYOLQ010000010.1:48356-63099 GCA_964404825.1 uncultured Chitinophaga sp. | reverse complement strand
GGTAAAGTACTTAAAAAAGGAGATTATGTTGTTTACGAATCAACAGTTTACCCGGGATGTACCGAAGAAGATTGCATTCCTATCCTTGAAGAAAAATCGGGTTTGAAATTTATGAAAGATTTTAAAGTGGGATTTTCCCCGGAACGAATAAACCCCGGCGACAAAAATCACACCCTGACCAAAATTAAAAAAGTTACCTCGGGATGTGACCCCGAATCGGCAGAGGAAATTGCACAGGTTTACGAACTTGTTATAACTGCCGGTGTTCATCGCGCAAGCTCAATCAAAGTGGCAGAAGCAGCTAAGATTATTGAGAATACCCAGCGTGACATCAACATTGCCTTCATGAATGAACTTTCAATGATTTTCGCCAAAATGGGGATCAATACCTATGAAGTTCTTGAAGCCGCCGGAACCAAGTGGAATTTTCTTAAATTCTACCCCGGCCTCGTCGGGGGTCATTGCATTGGCGTTGATCCGTATTACCTCACCTATAAATCGGCCAAATACGGTCACCATGCACAAATTATTACAGCGGGAAGATCAATTAACGATGGAATGGGCGAGTATGTGGCACGTGAAATTGTCCATAAACTCATTTCTCTGGGTAAGGAACTTAAAAACTCCAGAGTCCTTGTGATGGGTATGACATTTAAGGAAAATGTAAGCGATATCCGTAATTCAAAAGTTGTGGATGTTATCAGGGAACTGAAGCATTACGGCTTGCAGATTGATGTTATCGACCCGCACGCATCTCCTTCTGAAGTGAAAGAAGAATACGGCCTTGATTTGTCGGAGACTGTTAAACCTCGCTACGATGCTATCGTTGCAGCTGTAAGTCATGACGAATATCTTGCAAAAGATGAAAAATATTTCCGGGGAATCGTCCATGAGCCTGCTCTTTTAGCCGATCTCAAAGGAATTTACCGTGGTAAAATAAAGCATCTTGTATACTGGAGCCTGTAATCCGTACAATTTTATTTACAATTGTCTGTTTTAACTCTGTAATTTTATAAAGAATATTACCCAGAAATGCGCAAACTTATTCTTGTTACCGGCGGAACCGGATATATTGGCTCACATACCTGCGTGGAGCTAATGAACGAAGGCTATGATGTTGTTATCGCCGATAACCTATCGAACTCCGACATTAGTGTACTCGATGGGATTGAAAAAATCACGGGAAAACGTCCATTCTTTGAAAACACGAACCTGGCTGATGCAAATCAGACTTCACTCCTTTTCGATAAATACCCGGATATAGCAGCCATTATTCATTTTGCCGCTTATAAGGCCGTTGGTGAATCGGTAAGCTTCCCGCTGAAATATTATTACAATAACCTCAATTCCCTGATCCATCTGTTAAACAATATGGAGCAGAGAAAAATTAATAACATCGTTTTCAGTTCATCCTGCACCGTATATGGCGAGCCGGATATTCTCCCTGTAACAGAACAGGCAACTATTAAACCGGCCAGTTCTCCTTATGGAAATACCAAACAAATTTGTGAAGAGATCCTCAGGGATACCAGCAAGGTAAATCCTGATTTGAGGATAATCTCATTACGGTATTTCAATCCTGTGGGGGCACACCCTTCGTCGCTGATTGGGGAACTTCCTCTCGGCATTCCAAACAACCTGATTCCTTTCATTACGCAAACCGCCATCGGTCTGCGAACGGAACTTAGTGTTTATGGCAATGACTATAACACTCCTGATGGAACTGCAATACGCGATTATATCAATGTTGTTGACCTTTCCAGAGCTCATGTTATTGCAATCGGACGCCTCTTAAACAAGAAGAACAAGGAAAAACTGGAGATTTTTAACCTGGGCACAGGACAAGGTGTTTCCGTAATTGAGGTTATTCGTGCTTTCGATAAAGTAAGCGGTGCCAGTTTAAAATATAAAATTGTACCCCGCAGGGAGGGTGATGTTGAAAAGGTTTTTGCTGATACAGTATTCGCTAATAAAGAGCTGGGCTGGAAAGCAGAAAAAGGACTGGAGGAAACACTCCTTTCAGCATGGAACTGGGAAAAGAAAATCCGTAACAAGCAAAATCAATAATATGAAAGCATTACTCATTACCGGAGGTGCCGGATTTATAGGCTCCCATGTAGTCAGACTCTTTGTGAACAAGTATCCGGATTACAAAATCGTAAATCTGGATAAGCTTACATATGCCGGAAATCTTGAAAATATCAGGGATATTGAGAAAAAACCAAATTATGAATTTGTAAAAGGGGATATTGTTGATGCTGCATTTACCTCTGAATTATTCAAAAAACATCAGTTCCAGGGCGTTATACACCTGGCTGCCGAATCTCATGTTGATCGCTCCATATCAAATCCTACTGAATTTATTTTTACCAATATTATTGGTACTGTAAATCTTCTGAATGCTGCCAGAGCCTGCTGGGCAGAAAATCCCGGGAATAATCTGTTTTATCATATCTCAACCGATGAAGTATATGGTAGTCTGGGCGAGGAAGGTCTCTTCACTGAAACAAGTCCATACGATCCCAGAAGTCCTTATTCAGCTTCCAAAGCGAGCTCCGACCATCTGGTTCGCGCCTGGTATCACACCTTTAAATTACCAGTTGTTCTGTCTAACTGCAGCAATAATTATGGTCCAAACCAGTTTCCGGAAAAACTGATTCCTCTTGCAATCAACAATATTAAAACTATGAAACCGGTTCCGGTTTATGGAAAGGGTGAAAATATCCGCGACTGGCTTTATGTAGAAGATCACGCCAGAGCAATTGACGAAATATTTCATCATGGAAAACCGGGTTCAACTTACAACATCGGAGGAATCAACGAATGGAAAAATATTGATCTCATACGCCTGCTTTGCAGAATTATGGACGAGAAACTAAACCGTAAACCCGGTACTTCTGAATCTCTTATAACATTTGTAAAGGACCGTGCCGGCCATGATCTGCGTTATGCCATCGATTCTGCAAAACTTCAGCAGGATCTTTCATGGTCCCCTTCATTGCAATTCGAGGAAGGTCTTGCCAAAACGGTGGATTGGTACCTCAGTAATGAGGAATGGATGAACCATGTTTTGACAGGAGATTACGGGAAGTATTACGAAAAACAATATGTGAAAAGATAATCGCTGGTCTGAATATTACTCAACGGTTACCGACTTAGCCAGATTCCTCGGCTGATCCACATTACATCCTCTGAGAACAGCAATATGGTATGCTATTAACTGTAAAGGTATAACGGACAGAAGCGAAGTGAGTTCTTCCATGGCTTCCGGAATTTCCAGCACATGATCTGCCATACCTTTGATGGTTTTATCACCCTCGGTAACAATAGCAATAACAATACCGTTCCTCGCCTTGACCTCCTGAATATTGCTTACGATTTTTTCGTATGATTTGTCGTTTGTGGCAATTACTACCACGGGCATATTTCTGTCGATAAGTGCAATGGGTCCATGTTTCATTTCAGCTGCAGGATAACCTTCAGCATGAATATACGAAATCTCCTTGAGTTTAAGCGCTCCTTCGAGTGCTACCGGGAATGAATACCCCCGTCCCAGATACAGGAAGTTAGTTGCATTCTGATATTGCTCTGCAATAGATTTAAATTCACTATCATGTTGCAGTATTTTTTCTATTTTGTCGGGAATACATGATAATTCCTCAATAAGTGCGTGGTAGCGGGTTGGTTCCAGAACTCCCTTTTTATAACCCACCATGGCAGCCATCATAGCAAGTACCGTAACCTGAGCCGTAAATGCTTTTGTTGATGCTACACCAATTTCGGGGCCGGCATGCATATAAACCCCAGCGTGCGTTTCCCTCGAAATACTTGATCCCACTACATTACAAATACCTAAAACTGTTGCTCCCCTGTCCTTTGCAAGCTGAATGGCGGCAAGGGTATCAGCGGTTTCTCCACTCTGGCTAATCGCTATTACAATATCGTCTTTATCAATAAGCGGATTACGGTACCTGAATTCCGAAGCGTATTCAACTTCAACAGATACTCTGGCGATATCTTCAAACAGGTATTCCCCTACCATTCCTGCGTGCCAGGAAGTTCCGCAGCCAATTATTACAATTCGTTTTGCATTTACCAGCTTATCCTCAACACTAAATAATCCCCCAAGATGGATGGATGTTTTATTGAGTGAAACCCTTCCTCTGAAAGTATCGAGGATGGAACGGGGTTGTTCGAAAATTTCTTTCAGCATGAAATGATCGTATCCGTTCTTTTCAATTTCGCTTATACCAAGATCAATCTTTTGAATATTGGGGGTAAGGGTATCGTTGCGGATTGTTTTCAGAACCAGTTCATCACGACTTATAATTGCTACATCTTCGTTATTCAGATAAATAACGCGGTCGGTAAATTCAACAATGGGCGTTGCATCTGAGGCGATGAAATACTCACCTTCGCCAATACCAAGTACAAGAGGACTACTTTTCCGGGCTGCAATAAGCTTATCAGGCTCTTTACTGCACATAACAACAAGTCCGTAAGCTCCAACAACTTTTGTAAGTGCAAGTCTCACGGCCAATTCAGCATTAACCTTTCCCTTTAAATAAATATATTCAATAAGGTTTGCCAGCACTTCTGTGTCGGTCTCACTCTGGAAAGTATATCCGCGATCAACCAGTTTTGCTTTAAGTGTGCTGTAATTTTCTATTATGCCATTATGAATGATCGTAAAATAGCCATTCATGGATGCATGGGGATGCGCGTTAACATCGTTAGGTTCGCCATGGGTTGCCCAGCGGGTGTGCCCCATACCAATAGTTCCGGAGACATCGTTGGATTCAACGAATTTTTCCAGATCAGAGACTTTTCCTTTCCTCTTGTAGATGTTGACTTTATTATGTATCAGGGCGATTCCTGCAGAATCGTATCCTCTGTATTCAAGCCGCTTTAATCCGTTAATAAGAATCGGATATGCATTTTTAAAACCGATGTAACCAACTATCCCACACATAATTTAAAAGAGTTCAGTGTAAATAACTTTTAATTTCATAGGTGATTTTTTTGCGGTAGGTGACTTCAGAATAACACGGTTTGCGGCACTATTGCTTTTTCGTGAAACCAGAATCATCTCTGAATTTTCAATTTTCCCGCTTAAATAGGATTGAAGATGAAGGGCTATATTAAAGACATATGCGTTTTTAGTATTATCATAGTTGCCGTCATAATAGGTTCCGGCCTGATCGATCCTGTAGTCGTAAAGATATTCGTAGCTGTCATCCTCGCCTAAAGAAAACAGTAACAACTTAGGTGGAAAATTGTTTTTTGAAAGTGTTGGGTATAGCAAAGTATCTACCGGAAGTATCAGTTCTGCCTTATTAATTGTAATCAATCCTTTCAGTTTCCAATCTTCAAGCTCAGGAAAACTTATCCTGCTACTGGTTCCTGCAAGTCCTTCCACATACATAACCGTATCCTTACTGTCGGGGGAGTCTAAAGTTCCTGAAACAGGAAACCCTGTATAATCGTGTGTAAAAACATTTGCCTTTGCTGCAAGCGTTGTAAATGCCATTTCATAACTGTGACTAAGTGTATCTCCGTTATAATACATGGTTAGCCTTGAATCCAGCGAAGACATGTTCAGATAGGAATACCCGCCCTTTTCAGTAACCTGATCAACACTGAAATACAGCCCGTAAAACCGATCCCTGAAATCTGAAAGATCTTTAAAAACGGAATCCGGGGTTGTTTCAAATTTACTCAGAAAATCAGCATTGGTAATTTTAATGCGGATAAGTGTGTCGTTGGGAGTAAAAGTACCGGAAGCCAATTCTGATGCAGGAGTATAATACTCAGCAGGGTTTATATTGGAAAAATAATTGGTATCAAGCTGTAACGGTTGGTTAAGTTCGAAAATTCTCATTGTCATCTGGCTTAGGGTATCTCCGTAATTCCCTGCAGGGGAGATAAACATAATGAGAGAATCCACGGTACGTGCTGAATCGGCAGACATCAGGATTGCAGGATGAAACTGCGTTAGCAGGGATGCTGATCCATATCCGAAAATACTGTCTTTAAGGCTACCCAGAATATAAAGTTCATTTGCAGATGAAAGGATTTGTTTACCTGTTATTGTGTAAGCCGAGATTAAAGTGGTTGAATCAACTTTTACATTTATGTCGTCAGAGGAAGGTAACAAATCTCTTCCCAGATTATCCGGATCCTTTGCACAAGCAATAATAAACAAAGTAAAACTGATGATGATTCCGGAACGTAAACTAAAATTTCTGTTGAACTTTTTTAATCCGGTAGCAAGGGGGCAATAATTCCTCATTTCTTCGCTTCTGTTAATATTGTATCGTAGAAAACGGAATATGCGTCAATATAGTCTTCCGGATTCTGATAATTTAATACGGGTACATCGGTTTCTTTTAAAACAGCTTCAATTGCAGCAGGGAGGGCTTTACTTCCCATGATGACACCATCGGAATATTTGAATGCAAGCTTCGCCAGATTTGCAAAAGTTGGCTGCTTCAGTGAGGCTAAAATGCTGTCGCTGATACCGTCAAATTTAACTTTACGCACAAAATTCGCATCCATTGTATCATTATAGCCCTCGTTATAAGCCGAAAAGATCAACTTTGAATTCATAAATAAGGGATCTTCGTTATACGATTTCTTAATATAAAGAGGTACCAGAGAGGTAAACCAGCCATGACAATGAATGATGTCCGGTGACCAACGGAGTTTTTTGACAGTTTCAATAACGCCACGGGCAAAGAATATCATCCTTTCATCGTTATCCTTGTAAAACTTGTTCTTTGTATCCCTCAATACAAATTTGCGGTTAAAGTAATCCTCATTATCAATGAAGTATACCTGCATGCGCGCTGACTGAATGGACGCAACCTTTATAATCAGCGGGTGATCGGTATCGTCTATGATAAGATTCATACCTGAAAGACGTATAACTTCATGCAACTGGTTACGACGTTCATTAATGTTTCCAAACCGGGGCATAAAAGTCCTGATTTCTCTGCCTTTTTCCTGAATCCCCTGTGGCAGATATCTGCCGATAAGAGACATTTCAGATTCGGGTAAATAAGGTGTGATTTCCTGAGAGATGAATAAAACTTTGACGTTTTCCATTATAAACCTGATTGGTTTTTAAAAACATACAAAGATACGAAAATTATTAAGACACTATAATGCAAATCTTCACGGTTTTATCCTACCTTGGTGGTTTTGTTTACTTGTTTTTTTGATTTTTCGTTTTATTAATATCTATTTTTGCGGAAAATTTTCTTTTTGATGGAAATACTCAAGACAAAAGAAGAACTGAAAAAATACCGGAACAGACCGGAAATCAATGCCGGCGTTGTGGGATTCGTCCCGACAATGGGCGCACTGCATCAGGGACATCTTTCTCTTATCGATTCGGCCGAAAAAGTATCCGGTTTTGTTATCGTCAGCATTTTTGTAAATCCTACCCAGTTCAACGATCCAAACGATTTACGGAATTATCCCCGTGTACCCGAAAAAGATATCGCCCTTCTAAAGGAACAGGGTAAAACCGATGCAATTTTTATTCCCGAAGTAATTGATATATATCCCGAACCCGATACACGCAAATTTGAATTCGGTAATCTTGATAAAGTTATGGAAGGAGCACACCGTCCGGGACATTTTAACGGTGTGGCTCAGGTTGTTAGCAAACTTTTCGATTTAGTAAACCCACATAAAGCATTCTTCGGACAAAAAGATTTTCAGCAGCTTGCGATTATCCGTGAATTGGTGAAACAAATGAAATCAGGCATAGAAATAGTCTCTTGTCCAATAATAAGGGAAGAGAACGGATTAGCCATGAGTTCCCGGAATACACTTCTCTCCCCCGAAGAATGGATCCACGCAGCAAATATTTCCAAAACTCTCTTTAAATCTGCCGGTCTTGTGAAATCTCTAAGTGTAAAAGAGCTTACCGACCGGGTAGTACAAGAAATCAATAGTGATCCTTTTTTAGAGGTGGAATACTTTCAAGTCGTTGATAGTTTGACACTTATGCCGATTGAAAAATGGAGTGAAACTGTAAATAAACAGGGATGCATAGCTGTTAAAGTCGGTAAAGTTCGATTGATCGATAATATTAAATTTGATTAAATTTGCTTCATGATGAATATCGAAATATTAAAGTCAAAAATTCATAAGGTTACGGTTACCGAATCTAATCTGAATTATGTTGGCAGCGTTAGCATTGATCTTAATCTGATTGAAGCCGCTAACCTTCTGCCGGGAGAAAAAGTGCAGGTTGTGAATATAAACAACGGTGAGCGATTTGAAACATACGTCATTGTCGGGGAGAGGAACAGCGGGCAAATCTGTCTGAACGGACCAGCTGCAAGGAAAGTAGCCGTGGGAGATGTGGTAATCATTATGTCATACGCCACAATGGACTTTGAAGAAGCCCGGATATTCAAACCGGTTGTTCTGTTTCCTGATACCGCCACCAATAAACTAATCTGATCCGGCCTTGAGAAATCTCATTATAAAAATCCTGAAATCCCTTGGCTTTCTCTCCTTTGGACTTATTTTGCTTTATTTTGCTTTTAAAGGGATCAGCCTCGAAAAGCTTGTTTCTGATCTCCGAAGTGTAAATTACTGGTGGGTCTTGCTTTCACTTGCATTTGCTTTTCTGGCATATCTTTCAAGAGCATACCGCTGGAATATCATTATTGAACCGCTTAATTATCATCCTCATCTAAAGTATACCCTATATTCCCTTTTAGTCGGATATCTGGCCAATTTTGCCTTTCCCCGTATCGGAGAAATTACCCGCTGTGCTACACTGGGCAAAAAAGAGAAAATCCCTGTCGATAAACTAATCGGAACGGTAATCGTTGAACGTGTGGTTGACCTTCTTTCCCTGTTCCTTTTGCTTGTTTTCCTGCTCATAATCCGGATCGACACATTCGGGGCATTTCTCGGAAATAGCGTATTTAAACCCTTATCTGTCAAGATATCTGACACGCTCGACTTTTCATGGTTTATTTGGATCGTAATTGCCGGTACAATAATCGGCTTTATATCACTGTACTTCATATTTAGGGAGAAACTCGCGTCAGTTGCCATGGTTAGCAAAATAAAAAACATGGTTAAAGGTGTAATTTCAGGACTGAAAACAGTGTATCAGATGAAACGCCGCTGGGAGTTTCTGCTTTTTACCATATTTATCTGGGGCTTTTACCTGCTTATGACGTGGGTTGTGGTTTTCTCTCTTCCATCAACATCCGGTCTTAAGCTTGTGGATGGTCTTTTTATTCTCGTTATCGGCGGATTGGGAATGTCGGCCCCGGTGCAGGGAGGGATCGGAGCATATCATTGGATTGTGTCAAGGGGGCTCGCATCGGTTTTTACATTCATAAGTATTGAAGAAGGACTTGCATATGCTACTATATCCCATGGTTCTCAGGCTCTGTTTGCAATTGCCCTGGGATCTCTTTCTCTCGTTTTTCTGATTTCCCGAAATAAAAAAACCCCTTCAAGAAAATCATCCCATAGAGTAAAAACTCCAAAAAAGGCAGTTGAATGAGCTCTCTCGAAAAAATAAAAGGGAAAGTTTTAAGTGATTGGGATGCATTACCCGGTATTCTGCAAAACTGGAGAAATACAAACCAAAAAGTTGTCTTTACCAATGGCTGCTTTGATATCATTCACCGTGGCCATATTGTTCTTCTTTCCAAAGCGGCCGATCTGGGTCAAAAACTAATTGTCGGATTGAATTCCGATTCTTCTGTGCGCGGACTTAAAGGTGAAAGCAGGCCATTGCAGGACGAGACATCAAGGGCTATGATTATGGCCGGATTCGGATTTGTGGATCTGGTGGTTTTGTTTCATCAGGATACTCCCCTCGAGCTCATAACACTTATAAAGCCTGATGTTTTGGTTAAAGGGGGCGATTATAAAGCTGAGGAAATTGTTGGCTTTGATACTGTAACAAAATATAAAGGACAGGTTATTACAATAAACTTCGAAAAGGGTTTTTCAACAACTGCCATAGTTAAAAAAATGAAGACCTGATTATCTTCAAATTTTTAAATTCACTTACTTTCCGGTCCTGAAGAAAGTTACAGCTGTTCCGTTGAGAAATACTACTGCGATTTATAAGTTTTCTTCTTTGTTTATACCAAACCTGCGTTTTTTTACTAATTTTCGTGAAAGTATTCCCGATGGCTAAATCCAAAACCGTTTATGTATGTCAGAACTGTGGTGCCGATTCACCGAAATGGATCGGGAAATGCAATGCCTGCGGACAATGGAATACATATGTTGAGGAAATCTTTACCAAAAAAACCGGCTCCGCAAGTTTTACTTCTCAGAACGAACCCGCCAGAGTAGAAAAACTCAGGGATATCAGTGTTCAGACGACCATGAGAATCGATACTCATGATGCCGAATTAAACCGTGTTCTCGGTGGAGGAATTGTGCCGGGATCATTGATTTTATTAGGTGGGGAGCCCGGTATCGGAAAATCAACGCTTGTTTTACAACTCGCACTCAAACTGAAACATCTGAGGGTATTATATGTTTCAGGAGAGGAAAGCAGTCAGCAACTCAGACTCAGAGCGGAGCGTCTGGGCGGAGGAAAGGACTTCGGAGAAACACTCGTTTACACCGAAACAAGTCTGCAGAATATACTATCTCTTGCAAATCATGAAAAGCCCGAACTTATTATAATTGATTCCATTCAGACCCTGAGCTCGGAAATCATTGAATCATCGCAGGGAAGCGTTTCACAGGTGAGGGAATGCGCTGCAAGTCTGCTCAAATTTGCAAAGGAAACAAATACTCCCATAATTCTGATCGGACATATTACCAAAGATGGTAGTATTGCCGGTCCTAAAGTTCTTGAACATATTGTAGACACTGTATTGCAGTTTGAAGGCGACAGTCATCACATGTACCGGATTCTGCGTTCGATGAAAAACAGATTCGGCTCTACATACGAAATTGGCGTTTACGAAATGCTAGGAAGCGGACTGGTTGAAATATCTAATCCTTCTGAAATATTTATCGGGCGTAATCTTGAGAAACTAAGCGGTGTTTCTGTTGCGGCCACTATGGAAGGTGTAAGACCCTTGCTAATCGAAGTTCAGGCTTTGGTAAGCACAGCTGCCTACGGAACCCCTCAGCGTTCTGCAACAGGATTCGATCTCAGAAGATTGAATATGCTTCTGGCCGTACTCGAGAAAAGGGCCAACTTCAAACTGATTTCAAAAGATGTTTTTCTTAATATTGCCGGGGGAATTCGTGTTGATGATCCCGCTACCGACCTGGGAATAATAAGTGCTATTCTTTCTTCAACTGTTGACATTGCTGTTGATAACCAGTTTTGTTTTGCCGGAGAGATAAGCCTTTCCGGAGAGATAAGGCCTGTCAGCAGACTCGAACAAAGAATATCCGAAGCGGAAAAATTAGGATTTAAACGGATGGTTGTATCGCAGTATAGTAAAAAAGGCATTGATTTTGATAGATATAAAATGGAAATTACTTTTGTCTCGAAGGTTCAACAAATACCGAAAATTTTGTTCGGTTAAAAAAAAGTAGTTAAATCTTTATATATGGATGGAATTCCTTTAGTAAGACCTGATTATTCAACTCCCTGTGATTTTTATCCGGTTGAGTCGCCTGAAATTCAATCCGGAAGTACATATTATTTTCAAACCGGAAGCGGACTCAAATACCAGGTTACCTTTGGTAAGAAAAAAAATAATTATCTTGGTAATATATTAAATTTCAGCGTTTTAAGTGATGAATACGAGGATGAGTATTCCGAAACCAATCGGGGTGAAGTATATAAAATCATCTGTACAATGATTGAGGTTGTGCGTATTTACCATGAAAACCATCCCTATTCAAATTCCTATGAATTTGCAGGTGAGTTTAAAGATAAGAGGGATGAAAATGAAATCAGCATCCGCACCCGCATGTATCATCGTGTGGCCCAAAGGGTGGTTGATCTGGATCACTGGAATATTGATCTCGAAGGGAATAAGGTAGTCATTAGTCGTAAACATATCTAAATGGCTGCACTTCTTGAAGTAACCGGACTTTGTTTGCAGCTCGCCGGAGATCCCCCGGTAAAACTTGTAAAAAATATTTCATTTACACTCGAAAAAGGAAAAGTTCTGGGAATTGTTGGCGAATCCGGATCGGGCAAATCGCTAACGGCATTGTCGATTACCCAACTTTTACCTGAAAATATTAGCATTTCAGAAGGGAAAACTATTTTTTACCATTCCGGAAAAGCCATTGAACTCAGCTCCCCCGGAATAAAAAACATCCGGCAATACCGTGGGAAAAGCATTGCAATGATTTTTCAGGAACCCATGACTTCGCTGAATCCATCTATGACCTGTGGCCGGCAGATTGAAGAAGCTATTCTTGCGCATAGCAGGATGAAGAAAGGTGATTTGAAGAACAAAGTAATTTCACTTTTTGATGAGGTAAGTCTCCCTCGACCTGAAAAACTGTATAGTTCTTATCCTCACCAGCTTTCAGGCGGACAAAGACAGAGACTCATGATTGCCATGGCCTTAAGTTCAAATCCGGAAATATTGATCGCTGACGAACCAACAACCGCACTGGATGTTACGGTACAGAAAAGCATCCTGCTGCTTTTAAAAAATCTAAAGGAATCAAGAGAGTTGTCGGTAATTTTTATTTCTCATGATCTTCGCCTGATCCGCGAGATTGCTGACGATGTTCTGGTGATGCGGAACGGAGAAATTTCAGAATTTGCACCTGCCGGGGAGCTCTTCCTGAGACCAACCTCCGACTATACCCGCGCCCTGATAGCCTGCCAGCCTCCTCTTGATCGGAAACCGGAACGACTGATCACAATACAGGACTTCGAATCAAAGGAAGTTGATCTCCCCCGTGAAAAAATAAGGAATAATGTGATCGATTATTCAGGGGATTCAATACTCAGAATAGAAAATCTGAGTGTGAATTATTCCTTACCCGGAGGTTTGTTTTCATCGGGGAAAGGAACTTTTAAGGCCCTCGACAAGGTAAGTCTGGAGGTTTATGCTGGTGAAACCGTTGGTTTGGTTGGAGAATCGGGGTGCGGAAAAACCACTCTCGGCAAAACAATTTTAAAGTTGATTCAGAGCCGGGAAGGCGATATTTATTTCGGGGGAGAAAAGGTGAACACCCTGAAAGGTAAGAAACTTCATGAATTCAGAAGATCCGTACAAGTTGTTTTTCAGGATCCATTTTCCTCTCTTAATCCGCGTCAGACAATTAAAAGCATGCTCGACGAGGTTCTCAGGGTACACAAACCGGAATTTAACAGGGAACAAAGACATCAAAGGATTGCAGACTTACTGAATAATGTGGGATTATCAGAAAGGGACATGTTCAAATATCCTCATCAGTTTTCGGGTGGACAAAGACAAAGGATCAGTATAGCACGCAGTCTGGCTCCGGAACCTGTATTTCTGGTGCTGGACGAATCGGTCTCAGCGCTTGATGTATCAATTCAGGCACAGGTTCTGAACCTGCTAAACGATTTAAAAGAAAAGTACGGCCTGAGTTATCTGTTTATCTCCCATGATCTCTCTGTGGTCAGGTATATGTCTGATCGAATTGTAGTTATGCGTGATGGGATCATCGAAGAAACCGGCAATCCTGATAAGATATTTCATCAGCCGGAAAAAGAATATACACGCTCACTTATACATGCTATTCCGGGGTATCAGTATTCCTCTGCATCAACATCGTAAGTAATAACCGGGTTCAGATAGCGTACATCTCCCTCGTAGTCAGGGCAGTTCAGGTTTATACTAAAATCCTGAGGTGGTGTGAAAACATCCTCCTGCTTTACCGTAAGTGAGCTGTCGGCATATACTTTCTGGAAAAAATATCCGTAGATCGGAAGTGCCATATATCCTCCTGAGCCTTGCCCGAGGTTATCAAAATGGACTGAACGGTCCTCAGCACCAACCCATACGCCGGCTGTAAGCTTCGGAGTAAGACCCATATACCATCCGTCAGACTGGTTTTGTGTAGTTCCGGTTTTACCACCCATTTCTCCCGTGAAATTAAAGAACCAACGAAGTCTTCCACCCGTCCCTCTGTCTACAACTCCTCTGAGAAGCTGAATCATCAGGTAGGCTGTTTTTTCACTAATGGCTTCCACCTGTTGTGGATGAAATGCAGCCAGAACATTTCCGTTTTTATCTTCCACCTGAGTTACAAAAACCGGTTGAATATAAACTCCCTTATTTGCATACGCATTAAAAGCGCCAACCATTTCAATCAGACTTACATCGGAAGTGCCATAGATTACGGAGGGAACAGCATCTATTTTGCTTGAAATCCCCATTTTACGGGCAATGTCGACTACCGCCTGGGCGTTATACTTTTTAACAAGAAAAGCGGATATAAAATTTACCGAATGTGCAAGTCCCCATTTCAATGTGACCCTTTTCCCTTCCATATCAAAATTACCCGAATTACGCGGAGTCCAGGTAGAATCCTGATCTTCGAATGTAACTGCTACGTTTGGAATCAAATCGCATGGCTTATCCCCTTCCTGCATGGCCAGCGTGTAGAGAAATGGTTTAAAAGTAGACCCAACCTGTCGTTTTCCCTGTGTAACATGGTCATACTGGAAATATTTATAATTATGGCCTCCTACATAGGCTTTTACAAAGCCTGTTGAAGGTTCCATAGCCATAAAACCGGATCTCAGGAAAAACTTGTAATACCTTACAGAATCAAGTAG
>CAYOLQ010000010.1:0-48346 GCA_964404825.1 uncultured Chitinophaga sp. | reverse complement strand
GTGACAAGATTGTATCCCTCTCACCCTTCCAGGTAAAAATCTTCATTCTTCTGGGGGTTTTGAAAATCTTCATTATCGAATCCTGCTCAAGACCTTTTGCACGAAGGTTTCTGTAGGTATCGGTTCGTCTTACCGATTGCATCATGATCCTGTCAATATCCTGATTTGTAAGGTCATCAGAAAAAGGAGCTTTTCTGTTTCCTTTCTGATTTATAAAAAATTCATTCTGTAATGTTTCTCCCAAATGTTTGTCAACGGCTTCCTCGGCATACTTTTGCATTTTCGAGTTGATGGATGTATATATTTTTATTCCATCCCGATAAAGATTGTAAGGTGATCCATCGGGTTTGAAATTTTTATTGCACCATCCGTAAAGGGGATCCGTTTCCCATTGGGCTGAATCCTCCATAAAACGATCATAAGAAAAGTAATTCGCTTTTTCAGGTTTCCCTGCCATCATAATAGTTCTCAGATAGGTTCTGAAGTGTGTGGCATAACCTACATTATGACTCTGCACTCTGTAATTCAGTTCCAGGGGGAATGATGCTAATGAATCACGGACTTCCCGGGTAATAAAATCATACTTAGCCATCTGGCCAAGTACCACATTACGTCTTTTCAGAGAATTTTCCGGATTCTGTACCGGGCTGTAATAGGTTGGAGCCCGCAATACCCCGACCAGGATAGCAGACTGTTCAATCTTAAGAGAATCGGGTGTGGTATCGAAAAAAATCCTGGATGCGGATTTAATACCATATGCTTCTTGCCCGAACGACACAGTGTTCAGATACATTACAAGGATCTCGTTTTTGGTATAATACCGTTCGAGGCGAACAGCTGTGTGCCATTCCTTCAGTTTAAACAGTATCAGATGAAGTTTCCGTGAGATTTTGCTTTCTCCTTTTAACGCGCGGGTGTCGAAAAGATTTTTGGCAAGCTGCTGGGTAATGGTACTTCCTCCACCGGCATTCTGCCCGCCAAGGATAGTTCTGAAAAACACTCTGGCCAGACCTCTTGCGTCAATACCTGAATGTTTCTTGAACCGGATATCTTCGGTTGCGACTAAAGCATTTATCAGATTAGGCGATAAATCGTGATATTCGACAAATGTTCTGTTTTCAATAAAATATTTTCCAAGCAAAACACTGTCCTCAGAGAATACTTCTGAAGCAAGATTATTCTGTGGATTCTCCAAATCTTCGAAACTAGGAAGGTAGCCTAACTGTCTCTGGGATATTAAGATAAACAGAACAACTAATATCAGAATGGGTAGTATGAATATCGCCCAAAGGATTCTGAGATATCGGGCGTTTGAATTACTTTTTAAGGACATAGCATTATAGCTTTTGGACAAAATTAATAATTATTTTCATTCAAAATTTTGTTCTTCGCTCTGTATTTGTCTTACTTTGCAGATTTTACAGAAAGACGGAAAACATAAAAGCCACTGATTCAGATAATAAAATTAACGGTTAAGGTCGTTTGATTATAGATGGAATTTAAAGATGTACTGAAATTCTGAATTTGTCGTTTTAGTTAATTGAAGAAATATATATGGAAGAAAACCTGGTAATTGTTGAGTCGCCCGCGAAGGCAAAAACCATTGAGAAGTTTCTGGGTAAAGATTATCTGGTGAAGTCAAGCTTTGGTCATATAAGGGATCTTGCCAAAAAAAACCTGGGTATCGATCTTAATAACAGTTATAAACCTGAGTATATTGTATCTCCGGATAAGAAAAAGGTTGTTGACGAACTTAAAAAGCTTGCCAAAGGCGTAAAAATGGTATGGCTTGCATCTGATGAAGACCGCGAGGGAGAGGCCATTTCATGGCATTTGTACGAAGTTTTGGGGTTAAAACCCGAGAATACAAGACGTATTGTTTTTCATGAAATTACCAAGGATGCCATCCTGAATGCCATCCAAAATCCCCGTTTTATCGATATTAACCTGGTAAATGCCCAACAGGCCCGAAGGGTTCTGGATCGTCTGGTGGGGTTCGAATTATCTCCGCTTTTATGGAAAAAAATCAAACCCTCACTTTCAGCAGGAAGGGTACAGTCAGTTGCTGTTAAACTGATAGTTGAAAGGGAGAGGGAAATAAATGCTTTTAAAATCAGTTCCTCATTCCGGATTGCCGCCTTATTCAACATTAAGGTGCCCAAAGGAAAAATAACTGAATTACAGGCAGAGCTGGAAAAAAGAATCTCAGATGTTACATCTGCCAAAGCACTTCTGGAAAAAATGAACGGAGCTGACTTTAAAGTTGCAGATGTTCAAAAAAAACCTGGAAAAAAGTCTCCGTCCCCTCCATTTACAACATCTACCCTTCAACAGGAAGCAAGCAGAAAACTAGGATATTCAGTGGCTCAGACTATGACCATTGCTCAGAAGCTTTATGAAGCAGGAAAGATAACCTATATGAGAACTGACAGCGTAAACCTTTCTCAAACGGCTATCACTGGATCTGCACGGGTAATTGAATCGAGCTTTGGAAAAGAATACGTCAATACACGCAATTTCGTAACCAAATCCAAAGGGGCTCAGGAAGCGCACGAAGCAATCCGCCCTACCTTCATGGAAAACAGCAGTATTGAAGGTAACAGCACAGAAAAAAGACTTTATGAACTTATCTGGAAACGGACTCTTGCATCACAAATGAGCGATGCTATTCTTGAAAAAACCAGTATTCGTATCAGCAATTCCAAAACCCCTGAAATATTTGTTGCCACAGGCGAAGTTTTGAAATTTGATGGATTTTTAAAGGTCTATCTGGAATCTACCGATGATGAAGACAACGACGAAGACTCCAAAGGTCTGCTTCCCCCGCTTAAGGCCGGCGACGGACTGGATCTTAAAAAAATGGAGGCAGCAGAAAAGTTTACACTTCATCCACCAAGGTATACGGAAGCCAGTCTTGTTAAGAAAATGGAAGAACTGGGAATTGGCCGCCCATCAACGTATGCGCCTACAATCTCAACCATACAGCAGAGAGAATACGTAATTAAGGAGGATCGCCCAGGTAATACTCGTATCTCAAGGATTCTGGTATTAAGTGGTAATACAATAAAAGCATCTCAGAAAGAAGAAAATTACGGATTCGAAAAATCCAAACTATTCCCGACAGATATCGGAAGCATTGTTAATGACTTCCTGGAACAGTATTTTAAGGAAATCATGGATTTCAATTTCACTGCAACAGTTGAAGCAGAATTTGACCTGATTGCCGAAGGAGAACTTGTATGGACAAAGATGATTGATAAGTTTTACAAACCTTTCCATTCCAAGGTAGATGAAACAAACAAAACCGGTGAACGCTCGAAGGGAGAACGTGTTCTGGGAACAGATCCGGTGTCGGGAAAACCTGTGATGGTCAAAATTGGAAGGTATGGACCTGTCGTTCAGATTGGTATTGCTACAGAAGTTGAAAAGCCAAAATTTGCAAGTCTTCAGAAAGGGCAAAGTCTTGAAACCATCACGCTCGAAGAATCCCTTGAACTTTTCAAACTACCCAGAACAGCAGGTGTTTTTGAAGATAGTGATGTAACAATAGGCATTGGTCGCTTTGGCCCATATGTTAAGCACATGAATAAGTTTTTCTCGCTGAAAAAAGGAGAAGACGATCCGATGACAATTACTTTGGAAAGGGCTGTGGAACTTATCGAAGCCAAACGATCCGACGATAAAAACAAGCTCATTAAGTCGTTTACTGAAGAACCTGAAATTCAGGTTCTGAACGGCAGATACGGTCCATATATATCCGTTGGTAAAAACAACTTTAAAATTCCAAAAGCGAAAGATCCTGCAAGTCTTACATTAGAGGAATGCAAGGCTATAATTAAGTCCGGACCAACAAAACCTGCAAAGAAGAAAAAATAAAACAGAATCATGGACCTAAATGATTATTTCAATCCGGTAAGTCTGGAAAAGCCGGCCCTTCATCTTATTCCTCATGATCTTACCTTTAGCAGGCGAATAAAAATTCATACTCCCGACCAAAAAATCAGCAATATCATGGATTTTGATATTGCAATTATCGGCGTTCCGGAAGATAAAAATGCTTTTCTGAAGGGTTCTGCTGCCGCTCCTGATGCTGTTCGTGAAAGACTTTATCAGCTTGCCAGTATTAACCGGAAAACAAGGATTATCGACCTTGGTAATTTAAAAATTACCGAAAATGCCAATGATACCTATTTTGCTTTACGGGATATTATTCTGGAGCTCAATGAAAAAGAAGTCGTAGCTGTTGTTATCGGGGGAAGTCAGGATTTGAGTTATGGCATCGATTTGGCCTTCAACCAAAAAAATTCTATTTACCACCTTTTAAGTCTTGATGCCCGTCTGGATCTTGGTTTTAAGGAAAAGAAAATCAGTTCCAGAAATTACCTTGATACATTATTAACTGAAAAAGATCCTAAGTTCTTTAATTATTCCAATATTGGACATCAGACATATTTTACACCCGATCGTTTAAAGGACATGCTTGATAAAAAGGGATATGAGAGTCTGAGACTTGGCTTTGTACGATCCAATCTATCCTTTGTTGAACCTCAGATCCGTGATGCCACGTTTATCAGTTTGGATATGAGCTGCATAAGACAATCGGATGCGCCTGGAGTAACTTTACCTTCACCGAACGGTTTTTTCGGCCACGAGATTTGCCAGCTTGCCCGCTATGCCGGAGCTGCATCGGGTTTAAAAGCATTCGGAATATTTGAATTATCACCTGAAAATGATAGTAACGGGCATACTGTTCATCTTGCAGCTCAGACCATCTGGTATTTTATGGATGGATTCTCAATTAGAATCAAAGAAAATCCCCAATCAGGAAACTCCACAAAATTTATTGTCAGTATGCAATCTGCAGGCCAGAATATAACTTTTTATAAAAGTCTTAAAACGGAGAGATGGTGGATGGAAATCCCTGCGGCAAATCCGGTTACAGGATTAAATTACCTAATCTCCTGTAATTATGAAGATTACCAGCTTGCCAGCGCAGATGAAATTCCTGATCGCTGGTGGAAAGCATTTCACCGTCTGGTATAAGTTTCATGAATTCGGCACATTGAAATCCCCTTAAAAACAGTTGTTTAGTATAAGAAACCGGTCTATTAGCCGGAATGTTTGGCTTATTAACAATAATATGTTAATAAAATTTGTTACTAAGCAGTATTTTTACTTATTTTAGCAACTCTTTTGAGGCATTGCTGTTTAACATAAAATTAAGTAAACAATCTCGATTTTAATGATTTTGAGAATCAGGATATCAATATTACTATTTTTATTGCCTGTGCTGGCGTTCAGTCAGCAGGATCCTGAATTCAGTCAGCACAATTCTGCCATGAGTCTTTATAACCCTGGCGCGGTAGGAAGTCGCGACAGAATGTGCCTTAATGCTGTTCATCGTGAGCAATGGGTGGGTTTTCCAAATGCTCCTTCCACATCATATTTCAGTGCCGATGGAGCATTTAATGTTTTCGGGAAGAGTCTCGGTGCCGGATTATCTATCCTGAATGATAATCTTGGTTTTAATTCTGATCTGGGCATCAATTTGCAGGGAGCCTACCGGATGGATCTTGGACCGGGAAAACTCGGCATAGGCATAAATGCAGGTATTCTTAACAAATCCCTGAGTCCTGAATGGAAGACACTGGGAACTACCGGTGAAATTCAGGAAGGAGCCGCCGGCGATCCGGGAATCCCTCAGGCCAAAGAAAGCAGGGTCGCATTTGATATGGGTCTGGGTGTTTTTTACAGATCTGAAAATATTTTTTTAGGTATATCTGCAACACACATAAATCAGGCCCGTATAAAGTACGAAACTTCAACCCCATATCTGGTGCGACATTATTATGTTACAGCAGGCTATACGCTTCAGCTCCCAAATCCATTATTCGAAATCATGCCCTATTTCACTTTAAAAACCGACGGAAGAGCAAATCAGCTTTATTTGAATACTACCGTGCGGTACAATAAAAGATTCTGGGGAGGCGTTTCTTACAGGGCCGGTGACGCAATTGTGGGTTTAGTAGGTCTGGAATTATTTAACGGGGTAAGAGTGGGATATTCATACGACTTTATTACCTCTCAAATAGGCAAATACAGTAGCGGATCACACGAACTGACAATTGGATATTGTTTTGATCTTAGCCTGGATAAATCACCACAAAAATATAAGAGTATTAGATTTTTATAATAATTTCACTATTTTTATAGAGTTTTTTATTTTATTTTAACTTTGAAAAAAAGATTATTTTAGCAAATAACACCCAAAAGCTATGAAAAAGTTTGTTCCCTTGCTGATTCTGTTGGCATTCCTTGGCAGCTGTTCCAACTTTGATAACGGAGAACTGGTTGGCGTTCAGGGTCGTAAGGCATATGTTGAACCCGATCCCTACGGAATGTTATTCATCCCTATGGGTAGCTTCGTCATGGGCCCCAGTGATCAGGATTTGTCTTTCACACAGAATGCCCAATCTAAAACCGTATCAGTTGATGCATTCTGGATGGATGAAACAGAAATCACTAATAATGAATATCGTCAATTTGTATACTGGGTAAGAGACTCTCTTACCAGACAAGCGCTCGTTGATGATCAGATTGATGAGTTCATTCTGAAAGACAAGGAAGGTAACCCTGTTATGATGAATAAAAATGGACAGGAATCACCCATTATTGACTGGGAAACTGAACTGGACTATAATGACGTTGAATCAGTTCAGCCAGCAGTTGAAAGGATTGGCCTTTTTTACACCGGAGATGCTCAGTTCTTTAACCGTAAACAAATTGCAGTGGAAAAACTGGTTTACACCTACTATTGGATTGATCTGCAACAAGCTGCCAAAAGAACAAACAGATATGATTCAAAAACTCAGGCTTATCAGGGAAATATAACAAAACTTGACGGCACAACTTCGAAAGTTGAAGGACGTCAGTCTTTTGTTTTTAAAGATGAAGTTCTCGTTTATCCTGATACATTATGCTGGATTGCTGATTTTACATTTTCGTATAATGAGCCATATGCAAATATGTATTTCTATCACCCTTCCTATGACACCTATCCTGTTGTTGGCGTAAACTGGAAACAGGCATCTGCATTCTCAATCTGGAGAACACAATATCTTAATAACGCCCTTTCAAGAGACGGTCAGCCTTTTGTTCAGGATTACAGACTTCCTGTTGAAGCGGAATGGGAATATGCAGCACGTGGAAACCTTGCTTTAAGTATGTATCCCTGGGGAGGTCCTTATATCAGAAACCAGCTCGGTTGTTTCGTCGCAAACTTTAAACCCTTAAGAGGAAACTATATTGATGACGGTGCATTAATTACCGAAAGAGTCGGTGCTTATTCACCAAATGAATATGGATTATATGATATGGCAGGAAACGTTGCAGAATGGACAGCCAATGCATATGACGAATCTGCTTACGTGTTTTCTCATAATATGAACCCCGATTATAAATATAACGCTAAGCCCGATGATCCTTCCGTTATGAAAAGAAAAGTTATACGCGGTGGATCATGGAAAGATGTTGCTCATTATCTGCAGGTAAGTGTCAGAGATTATGAATATCAGGACACAGCCAAATCATACGTAGGTTTCAGATGCGTTCGTTCTTATCTTGGTACAAACTAAACTAATTAAATCCTAAGAATATGAATATTGCCGAAATAGTGCAAAGTTCCGCCTGGAAAAATTTCATGGCCAAGCTCTATGGGATCGGAGCTGCAGTAGTTATTGTTGGAGCCTTATTTAAGATTATGCATTGGCCAGGCGCTGGTTTTATGCTCACTGTTGGTCTGGGTACGGAAGCAATCATCTTCTTTTTCTCGGCTTTTGAACCTTTGCATGAGGAACTTGACTGGACCCTTGTGTACCCTGAACTTGCTGGCATGACCGACCCTGACGAAATGGAAGAATTTAAAGAGGAAAGTATTTCGGGCAGAGGTGTTGGCTTACAAAAGTTTGATGAACTTTTCCAACAGGCCGACATTCGTCCCGAAACAATCAAAAACCTGAGTACTGGCCTTAACAGTCTTAACCAGTCTGCCGCAAATCTGGGTGATATTACTGCAGCAAGCCTTGCAACTAAAGATTACCTTAATAATATGAAAGCGGCCGGAGAATCTGTTAGCTCATTCTCCAATATATATTCACAAAGCTCAGGTGAACTCACCAATTCTGTCAGCGCCTTGTCCTCCTCCTATAAGAAAACGGCTGAAATGATCGATAAATCAGGACAGGAAATCGCACAGAAATTTTCACAATCCAGTGCCGATATTACATCAACCTATACTGAACTTTCGAAAACAGTTAAGTCAGACTATAGTAACATTACCATGGGTCACAAGCAGTTTAGTGATCAGCTGAGCTCCCTGAATAAGAACCTCGCAGAACTTAACGATGCTTATATGCAGCAGATTAAAGGCAGCCATGAGCATATCAAAGGTTCTGAATCTGTATATAAAGGTATGGATGATATGATGAAAAATCTTAAAACCTCTGTTGATGAAACACAGAAGTATAAAGAGGAAATCAGCAAACTCAGCCAAAACCTTTCAGAATTGAATAATATTTATGGAAATATGCTCTCAGCAATGAGTGGAATTTCTAAAAAATAATTTTTTAACTTTATACATACATTATGGGTCACGGTAAGGAAACCCCTAGGCAAAAGATGATCGGTATGATGTATTTGGTACTGACAGCGCTTTTAGCAATGAACGTATCCAAAGATGTCTTAAATGCATTCATTCTGGTTGATGAGGGTCTCACAAAGACTACCCATAACTTCTTTCAGAAGAACGAAGGTCTTTACAGCGACTTTGAAGCAGCCTATCAGCTAAACAAAACTAAAGTTGCCGATTGGAAAAGCAAGGCAGATGAAGTAAGAACAAGGACTCAGGCTCTTTATGATCTGATGCAGGAAAACAAAAAACTCATCGTTACAAAAGGCGAGGGCGGAGAAACTACTGCTATTACAGAAAGTGGCGTGCTCCTAAAAGAAGTTAAAGGAAAAGATGATACCAATGTTCCCGCTGAGGTAATGATTCTGAACAAGAAGGGAACCGAACTCAAAGAGGAAATCATAAAATACAGGGAGTTTCTCATTGGATTGGTTGAAGATAAAGAGGAATATGCTTCGCTTATTACTTCCATCGAATCAAGTACCAATACTCAAGATCCTCCTGTGGATGTATCAAAGGGAGAAGAGGCGCGTACCTGGGAATCAGATAATTTCGAACATCTTCCTATGGCAGCTGTAATTACTATGCTTTCAAAAATGCAGAGTGATGTCAGAAACGCTGAATCAGAAATCGTTAACTATCTACTGAGCCAGATTGATGCCGGTTCATTCAAATTCAATAAGATTGATGCTGTTGTTATCTCCAATTCTGATTACATTTTTAAAGGACAGGAATATAAGGCATCAGTTTTCCTTGCTGCTTACGATTCAACAAAACTTCCCACCGTTCAGCTTGAAAATGGTACCGAATTGCCTGTTGAAAACGGAAAAGGTATTTATAAAGCTATCGGGAGTTCAGTTGGAACCCGCACCTGGGCCGGAACTATTGTGCTTGATGGTGGAGAGAATAACGTTATCCGGCGTGAATTTAAAAAAGAATATCAGGTTGCTGAGGCCAGTGCGGTTATCTCGCCAACAAAAATGAACGTTTTCTACAGGGGAGTAAAAAACCCGGTTTCGATATCTGTTTCCGGTGTGCCTAAAGAAAATTTAACGGCCAATATCTCCAAAGGAAGCATTAAACGCGGTGGTACAGATTGGGAAGTGTTTCCCGGTGCAGGCCCTGAAGGCGAGATTGTTACAGTAAGAGTTTCAGCTAAAGTGGAGAATGTGGAACGGTTTATGGGTAGTATGGACTTCAGGGTAAAAGATGTTCCCGACCCTGTTGCCGAAGTTGCCGGTCGTTCACAAGGCGTAATCGGAATCGGTGAACTTACCCGTGCAGGTGGAGTTAAAGCTACTTTGAAAAACTTCGACTTCGACCTTGATTTCACAGTTACCGAATTTACCGTATCAGCCGTACTTTCAGGCGGTTTTACCAAAACTGAAGTGTCTCCCGGTGCTAACTTTAATAAAGCCCAGCTGGATATTCTTTCACAGGTAAAAACCGGACAAAGGGTTACATTTGAAAATATTAAAGCCGTAGGTCCTGACGGTAAAACCAGGACACTTAATTCAATTGTTTTGAAAATCAATTAATACATAGAATAATGAAAAGAGCTGCTATATTTCTGGTTGGCGCGTTTATATTCGCTCAGGGTTTGTGGGCACAGAATACTGTGACACAGACAACACAGCCTGCTACGCCCAATCCGCAATTAACTCTTGATACACTTAAGATTGTGGATGTATATGAAAAGATTCATATTCCTGAGAAAAAACCTATTCCCTATGTTCCGATTCGGGAAGCCGATGTTATGTGGGCAAAGGATATCTGGAGAATTATCGATTTGCGTGAGAAAATGAATCAGCCGCTCTATTTTCCTATAACTTCCATTGGAAAACGTATGAGTTTCTTCGGCCTTGTTATGTATGGGGTGAGAGAACATAACCTTCACGCTTTCAAAGATGATAAGTATAACCTCTTCTCTTCCCAGACAATGATAGGGTATAAGGATATTGTTGGAGCACTTGGAGCAGATACTTTGCTGGGTGGTGAAATCAGACTGAAAACTCAGTTGGTAAAACAGCTTCTTGTTAAGGAAAAATGGTTCTTCGATAAACAACATTCTACTATGAAAGTACAGATTGTTGGTATTGCTCCCATAAAGGTTTATAATAAAACCCTTATCGATGCAAATGGTAACCAGACAACCAGTCCTGAGGTAAGCCGTGAGATTCTTTTCTGGATCTATTTCCCTGAATTCCGGGAACTCTTCGCTAAACATGAAATTTATAACCGCTTAAGCGATTCACAAAACATATCATTCGACGACCTGTTCATGCAAAGAAGATTTGCTTCTTATATTTATGGGGAATCCAATGTGTATGAAAACCGTTTTATAGTTGACTATCTGATTGGTGATGATATACTTTATGAATCAGAAAAAATTAAAGGATCCCTCATGGAAATGGAACATGACCTCTGGGAATACTAATAAATAATTAAAACAAAAAAGGCTGTCTTGTGTAAGACGGCCTTTTTTGTTTTAAACATTTCTAAACCAGCTCTTTAATCAGATAAACTTGTCCCCTTTGCTGATTTTAATATCATTTACAAAAAGTTTAATCCTTTGTTCCTCTTCTTTTCTGCAAACCAAAAGAATATCTTCACTTTGTACCACGATATAACCCTCTAGTCCCTGCAATACAACCAATTTCTCTCCGGATACCCGAACAAGGGAGTCTTTTACATCATATAAAAAGATGTCCTCTCCAATTTTAGCATTACCATTCTGGTCTTTTTCCTTCTGCTCGTACAAGGAACCCCAGGTACCCAAATCTGACCAACCGATATCTGTTGTTAGCACATAAACATTATCAGCTTTCTCCATAATACCATAATCAATGGATATATTCTTGCATGCGGCATAAGTTTTATCGATAAAAGCCTTTTCATCAGGTGTACCATAAACAAGACCTCCATCCTCAAATGATGAACATATTTCCGGAAGGTGGGTATCAAAAGCCTGAAGTATACTTTTTAACGACCAGAGAAATATACCTGAATTCCAGAAAAAATCACCACTTTGAAGAAAAACATGAGCAAGCTTTATATCGGGCTTTTCGGTAAAGGTTTTTACTTTTCTGAAAGTATTTTCGCCCTGTTCAATAGCTTTTTCACCATTGGCCTGAATATATCCGTAACCGGTTTCAGGTCTGGTAGGCTCCATTCCTAAAGTCAACAAAGCATCACTACTCCCAACGAAATCAAGACCACCCCTTATCTGTTTCAGGAACTTATCCTCTTTAAGAATCAAATGATCAGAAGGTGCAACAACCATTACTGCATCCGGATCTTTTTGCCGCAAACGGAAGGCTGCATAGGCCAGACAGGGAGCAGTATTCCGCCTGTATGGTTCAGAAAGAATATTTTCTTTATTAAGTTTCGGTAGCTGTGATTCAATAATCCCGGTATATTCTGCATTGCTGACAATAAATATGTTTTCAACGGGTATTATTTTTGAGAAACGATCAAAGGTTTCCTGCAATAATGTTTTCCCGACTCCCAGAATATCCAGAAACTGTTTAGGCATGGTCGTCCGGCTAAGTGGCCAGAACCTGCTTCCAACGCCACCTGCCATAATAACACAATAATGATGACTGTTCATAAGAGGATTTTTCGCATAGAATTCAAAAAAAATAAAGATACATCTTTTTTAAGTTTCAAATCTTCCCGCGTGAATGTTTTAAAAATCAATTCGGATTGCCGGATAATATTCTTAATTTTGTCGCAAACTTATACATATGAAGTTTTTAGTGCATGCCGGGCAGTATTTTATTTTACTATCAAAGGTTTTTGCTAAGCCCGAAAAATACTATCTGTATTACCGACAGACGATACGTGAAATAGACAAGCTTGGTATCAACTCTTTCGGTATAGTCGTTATCATTTCCTTCTTTATTGGAGCTGTTATTACCATTCAGACAAATTACAACCTTGAAAACCCTTTGTTCCCCAGATATCTGGTTGGTGTAACTGTACGAGATTCACTTCTCCTGGAGTTTTCGTCAACAATTATTGCCCTTATTCTTGCCGGGAAGGTCGGATCAAGTATCGCGTCTGAGATAGGCACCATGAGGGTTACGGAACAAATTGATGCCCTTGAAATAATGGGTGTAAACTCAGCCTCCTATCTTATCCTCCCAAAGATGATTGCTGCAATGTTTTTCTTTCCTGTACTTTCACTTCTCAGCATGTTCATTGGTGTTTTCGGGGGATATCTTACCTGTTTGTTTACCAACACCCTTGCACCCAGCGACTATATATACGGTATTCAGTACCTTTTCTATCCTCACTATATCAGCTATTCGGTTACAAAAGTATTCTTTTATGCATTTATAATCGTTTCTGTTTCAGCATATCAGGGATATTACGCCGAAGGGGGAGCACTTGAGGTCGGTAAAAGCAGTACCAAAGCTGTTGTTTACAGTTCAATCCTTGTTTTACTGTCCAACCTCATTCTAACAAAACTTATCCTGTCATGATCGAGGTAAAAAATCTTACAAAAGTATTCGATGGCAGAACTGTACTCGATAACATCTCGGTTACTTTTGAACAGGGCAAAACTAACCTAATTATCGGGCAAAGCGGATCAGGTAAAACAGTTCTCCTTAAGTCAATCGTTGGCCTTCATTCTGTAGAAACCGGTGAAATCTGGTATGACGACAGACTATATAACGCCCTGAATTTCAAACAGAAAAAGGAGATCAGAAAAGAAATCGGAATGTTATTTCAGGGTGCGGCACTTTTTGATTCATCAACCGTTGAAGAAAATGTGATGCTGCCTTTGGATATGTTTACAGAAATGGGCTTGTCAGAAAAAATAGAACGTGTTAATTTCTGCCTCGACCGGGTAAATTTAACTGATGTAAACCACTTATATCCTTCTGAAATAAGCGGTGGAATGAAGAAAAGAGTAGCAATTGCACGAGCTATAGCTCTCAATCCTAAATACTTATTCTGTGATGAACCCAATTCCGGACTTGATCCACAAACCGGAATTGTGATTGACAACCTCATTAAAAACATTACCGAGGAATTCAATATTACTACTATCGTAAATACACACGATATGAATTCTGTTATGGAAATTGGTGATAAAGTCGTGTTTATTTTCGAAGGAAAAAAAATATGGGAAGGAAGCAATGATGAAATCATGCACACCAACTGCAAAGAATTAAATGACTTTGTTTTTGCCACAAACCTGGCAAAAAAATTAAGAGAATAGTCTCAGCTTTCTTACCCTAATTCCGGTTTTCATGAAAACCATAAAGCCATTATTTTCGGGAATTCTTCTTGCCGGAGGAAAAAGCACAAGGATGGGCGAGGACAAAGCATTCATGAAATACAATAACCGCTTTTTATACGAACACAGCCTTTCCGTTTTATCTGTTTTTTCAGAGGAAATTCTTATAAGCTCATCAAATCCCCGCTTTGATAAGACAGATTACAGTATAATCCCCGATGAAACACCTGGTTTAGGTCCTTTAGGTGGAATTTATTCCTGTCTTAAAAAAATCAAATACAATTATGCAATTGTCCTTCCATGTGATCTGCCTTTGATTTCCGGAGTCATTATTGAAAAGCTTATCATTGCAACTGAAAATTCAGAAATAACTATTGCTCTGAATCATAACAACCTCCCCGAGCCTCTGGTTGGCATATATTCTATATCCGCTATTCCCGCTATGCAAGAAATGATTGAAACTAATCAATTCAAAATGCAGGAGCTCTTTACCCGGGTGAAAACTCGTTTTGTGAAAATCCCCGGAACAAACAAAAATACATTCCACAATATTAATAACCCTGATGAGTTTAATGCTCTCCCGGCAATTATTGCAAAGTAAATATAATTCATTTTAAATCTAAATAAGTTCTTGTGATCTGATTTTCAGACATATGCGCATCGGATTAAACCTACCGAATCTATTATATGTTTTTCCACATATCTAGATTATTAGATTTTTAATAAATTTACCATCGTTATTCAGATAACAATTGTGTATTTGTTTGAGTACCTCACATACATTAAACAGACAGAATGAGTTCCCGAAGACAATTTTTAAAATCAACAGCTCTCGGCCTTGGTGGTCTGAGTATTGGTTTATCGGCATTCAAATATATTACCGACTTTACCGGGTTGCAGGAGATTGCAGGTGATTTAACAGTTAATCTGACCCGCACTCCTACCTACTGTGAAATCTGCTTCTGGAAATGTGCCGGATGGGTTTATAAACGTGAAGATGGATCCATCTGGAAAATCACCGGAAACGATGAGGATCAACATAGCAATGGCAGGTTTTGTCCGAGAGGGACTGGTGGTGTAGGAACTTACAATGACAGTGACAGATTAAAAACTCCTCTTATCCGGACAGGTAAGCGAGGAGAGCATCAATTCAGGGAGGCAAGCTGGGAAGAGGCTTTCGACCTGATTGCAGAAAAGATGAAGACAATTGCATCAGTTTATGGGCCTGAAACAGTCGCCCTGATGAATCATGGTTCAGGTGGAAAATATTTTGGGGATCTTCTAAAAGCATATGGCTCTTCCAATATTACGGCTCCTTCCTATGCGCAATGCCGCGGACCTAGAGAAGTCGCGTTCATTAACACTTTCGGTGAAGCTATCGAATCCCCCGAAAGAACAGACATCAGAGATACCAGGTGTCTTGTACTTATCGGATCTCATATTGGTGAAAACATGCACAATGGGCAGGTGCAGGAAATGTCTGATGCTATCGACAAAGGAGCAACGATAATCACCGTTGATCCCAGATTTTCAGTTGCTGCCAGTAAATCGAAATTCTGGCTTCCTGTTAAACCCGCAACAGACCTGGCATTGCTTCTTTCATGGATTAATGTTCTGATTACTGAAAACTGGCTCGACAAAGATTACGTAGAGAAAAACACTTACGGATTCGACCTTTTAAAAGCACATGTCAGCAGTATGACTCCGGAGTGGGCTTATGGAATTACCGGAATTAAACCTGACATTATCCGAAAAACAGCCAGGGAAATGTATAATGCATCACCTGCTGTTATTATCCACCCTGGCCGGCATGTTACCTGGTATGGTGATGATACACAAAGACTAAGGGCGGTAGCAATCCTGAATGCTTTACTAGGTTCTTGGGGCAGAAGAGGAGGATTCTACAATCCCGCAACACCAGTAGTACCATCGTACCCACATCCGGAATTCCCAATTCCCAAATCAACATGGCGGGATGCCTTTCCCGGTCAGTTTCGTCTTGCCGAGGAATCGGTTTCTTCCAAAATATGTGAAGCCACCATCCCGGCAGACTCCCGTTCCTTTGCCTTCAAAGCCTGGTTTGTTTACGGCACTAACCTGATAATGACCTTGCCGGATCAGAAAAAAACAATTGAAGCAATCAGTCATCTCGATCTGATAGTTGTCATCGACACCATGCCAATGGAAATCACCAGCTGGGCTGATGTAATCCTGCCTGAGTGTACTTACCTGGAACGATACGACAGCATTCGTGTTAGTCCTCACCGCAAACCGGCCATAGCACTTCGTATGCCGGCATTCGAACCTAAGGATAATACAAAACCTTCCTATTGGATGGCCAGGGAAATAGCCTCCCGGCTGGGTCTTATCGAATTTTTCCCATTTGAAAAGCTTGAGGATTATCTCGACTGGCAGCTAAAGCAAATGGGAACCTCCCTCGAGGAAATGAAAAAAACCGGAGTTAAAACTTTTGAACGGGACGCTGATGATTTATACTTTTTACCGGGTGAACAGCATGAGTTTTCAACTCCGACAGGAAAAATAGAATTGTACTCAACTGCATTTGCAGAAGAGGGTTTCGACCCAATGCCGGTTTATACGCCTCATCCTGAGCCTCCTGCCGGTTTCTACCGTCTTAATTATGGTCGCGCTCCGATGCATACCTTCAGCCGTACATCAAACAATCCAAACCTTAACGACCTGATGGATGAAAACACTTTATGGGTAAATCCTAAGGTGGCAAAAGAATGGGGATTAAATAAAGGTCAGGAAGTGTGGTTGCAGAATCAGGATGGGAAAATTTCAAATTTCTCAATTAAAGTAAGGGTTACCGAGCGGATACGATGGGACTCAGTTTATATGATTCACGGTTTTGGCCACGCTACAAGGCAATTATCCCGCACATATGGTAAAGGGATCAGTGATACCGAGTTGATAACCAATGTGATGACAGATCCAATTATGGGAGGAACCGGAATGCGTGGAAACTTTGTTACCTTTTTAACCGAAAAACCAGAGGAGGTCGCGTCATGAGATATGCAATGGCCATAGATACTAAAAAATGTGTTGGATGCAGCGATTGTGTTGTTGCCTGTCAGACAGAGAATAATGTTCCGATCGGGTATTGCAGGGACTGGGTGGTAGAAGTAGTTGATGGAACATATCCACAACTTGAGCTGGAGATTCGCTCCGAGAGATGTAATCATTGTGATAATGCACCCTGTGTTCGCTGTTGTCCCACCGGGGCAAGTCATATTGAGGAGGGTGGTTTTGTGCTGGTGACCCACGATAAATGTATCGGTTGCGGCGCATGCATCACATCATGCCCGTACGATGCGCGATACCCGCATCCGGATGGATATGTAGATAAATGCACCTTCTGCATCCATCGGGTTAAAAAAGGACAGGATCCTGCCT
Organism: uncultured Chitinophaga sp.; assembly: GCA_964404825.1. Taxonomy (GTDB): domain Bacteria; phylum Bacteroidota; class Bacteroidia; order Bacteroidales; genus JACJXF01. The sequence continues at coordinate 30,995 of CAYOLQ010000010.1, read as the reverse complement.
GTGTCGCAACCTGCCCTACCAAATGCATGTATTTCGGCGACATTGATGACCCAACAAGTCCGGTCTCTATGGTACTGAAAACCCGGAAGCATAAAACCCTTATTCCGGAAGCCGGAACAAAACCTGAACTTTATTTTCTGATCTGATAAAACATTGAAAAAAAGCATATGAGAGAAGAACTCATCATAAGTGGCAGAATGAATGCCTCCATAGATCCCCAGTTACATATCTGGGCCTGGGAAATCCCTCTTTATCTGTTTCTGGGAGGACTAGCTGCCGGAATTCTCTTCTTTGCCGGACTTTATACCATCCTGGGAAAAGAAAAGGAGTTTCCGTCTGCAATAGAAAAGACACCCCTGATTGTTCCATTCTTGCTTGTGCTTGGATTGGGGGCTCTATTCATCGATTTGAATCATAAATTATTTTTCTGGAGACTCTACACCACAATCAGACTTGAATCGCCCATGTCGTGGGGAGCCTGGGTGCTAATGGTTGTAACCCCGGTATCATTTATATGGGCTGCCATCCATCTTAAAAAAACTTTTCCTAAATGGAAGTGGCCATACACCTGGATGGATTCTCTGGAACATTTTTTCACAAACAACAAAAAAATCCTTGCCTGGATAATGGTAATTTATTCATTGATTTTAGGGATTTACACAGGAATTTTGTTTTCCGCATTTAATGCTCGTCCTCTCTGGAATACATCCATTCTAGGCCCTCTTTTCCTGACCTCCGGACTTTCTACGGGTGCTGCCCTGAATATTATGATGGCAAAAAGCAAACATGAACGTCATAGTTTCTCCAGAATAGATTTGATGCTTATAGGAATTGAATTATTTCTTATTATCCATATTTTCATGGGATTTCTGGCCAGTACACAAGTGCAGATAGATGCGGCAAATCTGTTTCTTGGAGGACCGTATACGGCATCTTTCTGGATACTTGTAGTTTTCTTCGGTATGATTTTACCGGGAATTCTTGAATTCCTTGAACTAAAAAATTATAAAATACCTGTCCTTATTCCGGCAATTCTGGTAATTATAGGGGGACTCCTGTTCCGCTTCATCTGGACTTATGCAGGACAGTCGAGCAGATGGCTATATTAAAATCCGTTAAATAATTTATACAATGGCAAAAAAAGATCAAATTGTAAAAAAGTCAAAGTACCTGAATCCTTATCTGGGAGGAGTTCTTCTCGGACTGGTTTTATTAAGCGCGTTTTTTATATCAGGAAGAGGTCTTGGTGCAAGCGGGGCAATTAAGAGCACCATAGTATCGGCTGTAAACACGGTTACTCCGACACATGCGGAGAATACAAAATTTTACGCCGAGGATGCTGAAACACATGGGGATAAACCTATGAAATCATGGCTGGTATTCGAGATGATGGGCGTTGTGGTGGGAGGATTCCTTTCGGGAGCTCTGGCTGGGCGCCTAAAACTTAAAGTTGAACACTCTCCGAAAATTACATCAAAAAGAAGGTTAGCTTTTGCCCTTGCGGGAGGAGTGCTTTTTGGATTTGGCTCCCAACTCGGCAGAGGATGCACCAGTGGTTCTGCATTAACAGGCATGGCTGTTATTTCGCTCGGTGGGTTTATAACAATGGCAGCAATCTTTGGAACTGCTTTTGCTTTAGCGTATTTCTTTCGTAAAAACTGGATTTAACATTTAATTATTTTTTATATGGGACCATTAGTAACATACGAACATATTTCAGCAGATACCAATTTACTATTAGCATTTGTTATTGGAATCGGCTTTGGTTTTGTGCTTGAAAGCAGCGGTTTTTCTTCCAGTCGTAAGCTTGCCGGTGTATTCTACGGATACGATGCCGTTGTTCTCAAAGTATTTTTTACGGCTGCAATTACGGCTATGCTTGGCTTGCTGTTTTTTAGTCTTTTTGGATGGATCGACCTTGACCTGGTTTATGTAAATCCTACATATTTGTATTCTGCAATAGGTGGAGGAGTGATAATGGGAGCCGGTTTTATTATGGGAGGATATTGCCCCGGAACAAGTTTCTGCGGAGCCTCTATTGGTAAAATTGATGCCTTTGTTTTTATCGGAGGTTTATTTCTGGGTGTACTTATATTTGCAGAAGGTTATCCTTTGTGGGAAGAGTTTTTCAAAGCCAAATTTCTGGGATACCCAAAAATTAGCGAAGCAGTAGGGCTTTCTGACGGTGTTTTTGCATTTGGTGTGATCCTGGTTGCCCTGGGAATGTTCTGGGCAGCAGAATGGGCAGAGAAGAGATTTCCACAGCCGGAATATTAGACGGAATTCGAATATCATTATTTCCTCACGGATACAAACTGTTTTAAAATTTAAAAAACATGAATTCACGAATTTTACTGGCATTATTTATTATCCCGCTTGGAATGATAATCGCCGCAGTTCCACAAAACAAAACCCATCCCTATAAACTGAGTGCATCACAGATGCTCGAGGAGGCCACACGCAGTTCACAATTTTTAAGTCCTGATGGAGTAGCCGACATGCTCGTTCAAAAAGATCCCAATCTTCAGCTTATAGATGTCAGAACCCCGGACGAATTTATGAAATACAGTCTGCCCGGAGCAATTAATATCCCTTTAACAGACCTGCTTTCAGATGAATTCAGAGAAATTCTTGATCAGGATATCAAAATGAATGTATTTTATTCAAATGGTACTCTCCACGCAAATGAGGCATGGATGATTACAACACAGCTTGGTTACAAAAATAATTATATTTTACAGGGAGGGTTGAATTACTGGGCTGAAACCATAATGAACCCAACGGCTCCCGGATCAACGAATCCTGATGAAGAGCTGGCAAAGTATGATTTTCGTAAAGGTGCATCTATGGCTTTAGGCGGAGGAGTGGTTCAGAGTCCTGCTGCAGGCGGATCGGATATTAAAGTGCCTGCTAAACCAATTATTAAAAAAGATACCAGAAAAAAAGTGCAGGGAGGTTGCTAAAAAGTGTGAAAGAGTAAAATCTATTTCACCTCTTCGTAATCCACATATTCTCCTTCATCTTGTTTGATGCGTTTATCATCAGACCTGGCATTCTTTTCGAGGGTAACGCTTCCTTCCTTGCGAGTCTGGTGGGTGGTTTCTTTTCCGGGTCTGGGCTGAGTGTATATATAAGGAGAAAACAACAACCTGTTTACAAGCCGGATGGCCAGAATTACCAAAATGAATATAACAAGAAATTTAATCACGCCAGATGCTTTAAAAAATAATTCCCAAAGGTAAGCATTTAGCCTTATTCACAAACTTTCTTAAAGTTTTTTAACACCCAAATCTATAAGCTAATTAACCAGGGGTAGATCGTATTTGGGTGCTTTCTTTTGTTTGCAGCCAAACATTAAATTCATTCCAACCTGAAGGTTCATATATTTGGCTTCTGTTGGCCAGAAATACACGGAAGGGCCTGTATCGGTGATTAGGTAAAAATTAAATGGAAAAGCTTTCAGGGCTAGTCCCAATCCAAGATTTTTATACGAACCTTCAATTACTGAATAGCTCAGTGTAGTACTTATCATTCTTATCGGATAGAGGTTTGCAGACACAGTAAACTGCTGACGGAGATCTTTTTTATAAAATTGAGTTCTGGAGAGAATCCCAAAACTAATCTTAGGATGAACATAAACAGCTGCACCAAGATAAACTTTTGTGGGAAGCCATGTACGGTAAGGATCATTAGTGGAACTGAATTTAAAGCTTTCACTTAATGAATCTGCAAGTACCTCAAGAAAATCTTCATCACCCATCTTAAACTCGACACCATTAAACTCATAATCAGCTTCGTTTGTAAGATTATAAACCTTGTCTTTCCAGCGAATAGAGCCGAAATCTACAACACTTGCAGAAACCTGAAGCCAATCCATTGGTCTTACATCCACACCAATATCCATGGCAAGGCCAACGTTTTTTGGGTTAAAAATCAGTTGTGGGATCTTTTTTTCCAAATCAGGTATAAGGTCTGTGTTTTCGAAATCAATCATTCCATCTGCATCATATTTAACATCAAGAAATGGTAAAGTTGCATCCATAACAATATTAGAATGCACCGGCCAGCTTGTTTCGCTGGTACCAAGGGTTACATCAAATTTTGTAGATGAAAGGTTTGCCTGTCCAAGCAGGATTTTTCCCCTCCAGCCAACAGTAACCATATCTCCGATTTTCTGAGAAACATTCACTGCAAGCTCTGTATACTCCATTACATTTACACCAAGCCCATTGAAATCAAAAAACATAGCTGAGTCGGGGCCATAAATCGGGAGTTCCATTAAAGACTTGGGGTAATTTACATTGCTTATTGTTCTCTGGGTAATGTCAAATGCAACAAATCTGCCCCTTGAGGGTGAACCAAAACCTACTGAAGCAATGGGAATTCCGGCATCGGCATTAACGTAATTGCGTTTATTCAGAACATTCAGAAAAGCTTCTTTGTCTCCCAACGGATGAAGAAAACTTATAAGTTTTCCTTCCGTTTCGTTATAATAAAGCACATCCTTCAATGCCAGAGGTTCATTCTGTACACTTGCCTGAAGCGGGGACAATGCGGGAAATCCTATAAAAAATTTACAGCCGGGCTGGAAAGCCGGGTTTACCTGGTAAACCTGTGGAACACCCTTCATAAAATAGAGTGTGTTTGTAAGCTGGGAAAATCCGGGTAGAACAGTTAAAAGCATCACGCTGGTAACTGTAAGTCTGATAAGTATTCGATTTGTCCTTTGCATGATCCCTGATATTAAAGCTTAAAAATCATTTGAATTAATTCGAAAATCTGCTTTGGCAGAAAGCTTAAAATCGATTCCGTAATATGAATAAAACCTAAAGTAACCATCACCGCTTACGGGAGTGTTAATGGAGGCCCTGACAAAGGCATATTTTGTAGCCTTAAGTTTCTCAATATCCGCTTTATTGTATGAAACTCTTTTAATCAGATTTGCAGGTTCAGAAACTTTCCCGTTTGGCCCGACAGATGCCGGTTCCAGAAGAACATCATCATCCCTGAACATTGAATCAAGTTTGACATAGGAAGCATTAGCAAAATAAACCTGTAAATTTGTTTCTACCGGAAGACCATTATCTGTTTCCATCGTAAGCCTCATGTATTCAACCATATCCAGGTCTTCGCCAAGCTCTTTTTCGAAATCGAAGTCGATTGTATCTTCGAGAGCAAAACCCTCTGCTTTAATATACAACGGCAGAACAATCTGCACTCCGAGATCCATTGTGCTGCTGTCGGTTATAAAATTATACGGACCTGCAATTCCCAAAGCATTAGTTTTGGCGGTTGCTGTATAATTCAGGTGATTAGGTGAAGACTCCATCGCCTCAACAATATTGGAATTGTCTTTATTAATGGGAACTTCAGAATAAATTGATTCGCCGATCTGGGAGATTGTCGGAGCTGCAATATCAAAAGGATTGACACCGGTAAAAGTAACAGGAATTGTTGATCCGTTAATGCTGGATGATACATTGGTATTGGTTAACTCTATCTGCACGGGAATTCCGTATGAATTATTTACAGTGAGAGCAAGTCTTGGATCTGCAAAGAAAAGATTCCCTCCCTGTACCCTTTCGTTAAAAATAGAAACGTCAATTTGTCCGCTGTTGACAAGCAGATCATATTCTCCGAGGTAACCGAAAACAGAAGCAAACTTATTATCATTAAACGACATGGAAATATCGCATTTTTCGCCGGGGAGGACAGGAGCTCCGGAATTAATCAGGTATAAATCAAATTTCAGCGGGAGCACGGTTGTATCGGGATCCGTGTTATCAAGAATAAGGTTAACATTGGTATACGTGCTATCCAGTGTATAGGAAAAATCACCTGTTGTGCTGCTTATCTGAATTAACTTACGGAAGGGAATGCCATCAACAATAATATTATCCGAATAAATAATCAATATCCCGGTATGATGAAATGAAGAGTTTACTTCTATATTCATCTTCAGGGAATGAAGTTTCATACTGTCTATTTTTTCACCATTGGCAAATACAAATTCGCCATTTTTCTCTTTCTCAAAAAATGCAGTATCACCAACTCCCACGGGTAAAAGAGTTGCAAAAGCAACGTCTGAATCAATAAAAAACTGGAGAAAATTCTGGTCCGGCACCGAAACAACATCTGATGCGTTATACGAAATCAGGTTCTCTTCATAAAGAATATACAGCAGGCTATCGTCTTCAAATTGCCTGACAAAATCTCCGGAATCAATTTCATTTATGATATCATTGAGAGTGAGGGATCCAAATGCAAGAGGTACAGAAATCCCCGGAGTGAGTTCAATCTCATCCGAAATGTTTTTTAAATCATAATTGCTGTCGAAACAGGAACTCGCAACAAGCAAGATTGCAAAGAGGACAAACACCAAAGTGAGGTTCCCCGGATTTTCGCGTGCTTTCATATCGGTAATTTTTTTCAGAATCATTGTACGGAATAATTATGCAAAAAGTTATTTTTTGATCCTACAATCATGTTAAATCTCCCACCCAGTTCTGGAAAACTGCTTATGCTGAATGGTGAGGCTCCATCCAATGGAAATCCATTGTATAAAGTTCCATTATTATTATAAAGATATATATTTCCCTGATTCCTTAGAACAATTCCAATTTTATTATTCGTGGCCGAAAACCTGTAAACCACGGGACGGAAAGAAATTGAATCGTTGAATTCCAGGCTGAAACTTTCTTCAAGGGCCGGATCCAGCACTTTTAGGGTGCTTCCTGATGCAGTAATAAACTCTCCTTTCTGGTCGCCGTCAAGATCGGTAAATACAAAAAAATGATCCGGGTTCTCTTTCCTGTCAAGTATTTTTTCCACCTTTCCCGAAAAATATACACGATGAATACTTCCTGAAGTATCGGTTGTTACCAACCGGGCGAGTCCTTCTCCCCTGCTGATATCCAGATAGAATCCATTCTTCGCTGATACCTGAAAATATTGCTTAACGGCTACTCTGTTGCTTCCCCTTCGATCAAGAATGTAAAACTTGTATTTGTCAATAGCAACAACATAATCTTTACTCCCAATCCTGAAATGCTGAATGGCCTGAGAAACAATATTATCAGTCTTTTCAGCCTGCCATCCGGGAATTATTTTACCTTCCTTATCATACATATATATTTTACGGTCTTCCCCTGGTATACAAATACGAATACTTCCGTCCCTGTCGTAATCAAAAACAGAAATACCTGCGGTGGCCGGAGAGCGCAGATCAACCGGGTATTTCTCCACCGGATTACCGTTCCGATCGATCATGTATATTTTATTCCGGGTGCTGAACAGATACTGAAGTTTGCCATTTTTAAAATAATCAACCTGAAAAATTTCTGAATTTACCGGACTGTCGAGGAGCTGTTTCCATAAGATAATTCCTGCATTGCTAAGCAGATATACCTGATTCTTCTGGTCCTGAATAAAAATCTCCTTCTCTCCCGTCAGATGGTTTAAGACAATTGCCGGCTTAACAACAATACTTGTATCAAGTCTGCTGGTCCACACAGTATTTACACTCCCGCTGCTGACCCCGGAATAACTGATGAGAAAATGATTATAAAACATTTCATCAGCCGCAGAAAATTGCATACTTACGGCATTAAATTTTGAAATACCCTTTTTGAACTCCTGCAGAAACTGATTGGTTTTTTCACTGAAAATCCCTTCCCCGCTCTCTGCAATCGCTGCCGGTTTGGCGAAAAAATAATAATTTGAACGACTTGAAATATTCTCCCCAAGTGAAGAATAGGAAGGCCCTGATGACAGTGTATTGCCTAGTATAACCTGATAAATGAATTCTTTGATTGAGCTGTAAGAATTTGCAAAAACCAGATAATTATTAATAAATGTAAAGTAATCATTTCCGGGAGAGTCAAATCCGGAGCCAAAAACAAGTGCCGGAATTCCTCCAACGGGAAGTTTATAAACCCTGATTTTATTGTTATTGTCAATTTTATGATCCAGCATTAATTCATCGGATCTTTTACCATTTTTTTGAGCCCAGGAACCAAGCCATTCGAGAAACTGTTGTTCAGCCAGACTCTGACTGCGGATTTCCATGAAGAAAAAAGGTGATGAAGTTCGCCCGGTTTGCATTCCTGCAAATCCAAATTCATTTCCAACCATCTCCGAAAAGCCCTTATCAAGATCGATACCATAGGCAGATATAAGCTCCTTCTTCTTTTTTATTAGTTCTGCAGAAAAAGGATCTTTCTGCATAAATCCCGATAAGTGTTTAAAAAACAAGTCATTATCGGAGAACCCAAATGCCTGGAAATAGCTGACAGCATCCGGGAGAAAATCAGGACAATTAAACTCAACCGGCTGTTGATTTATTAAAATTTTAAGTTCCTGGTTAATGCTATCGCTAATACTTGCAAACCCGTTAATAATAATTTTATCTTCAGATATTTCTGCATCAAGAGCAGCATAAGAGGCAAATAATGAACCGGCTCCGCGAGCCTTTGTCAGGGATGAATTCAGGAAGTAGCTAATAATTCCGGCCGTGTTTTTATAATTCACAAAAATATGAACCGGCACATTATTCCCAATTGTTTTTGCAATGGAATTAAATTCGCCTGATGTTGTTAAATTTTTATCCGGATCATATTGGAGAATAGTCTCCTCAACCAGTTCTGCAGCGAATGAACCCACCAGTGCGCCGCCGATTTCGGTAAAGCTGAAATTCCGAATCCCTGTTGAATCTTTCCAACTCAAATCATAAATGCCCCTGCTTTCAAATCGTCGCCGGGTATAATTAAATTCACCGAGATGCTTTGATAAGGAATTAAGAAAAAGCTTTTCCTGATTTCGTGCCGACACCGGTAAACAAAATAACAATCCGGGAGTTTTATTTGTCTTGAGAGATACAGAAATGGTAAACTTTTTACTGAAAAACCCGCGAATCTGAGTGTTTTTTTTCAGGATACTATCAAGTTTTGTGAACCCGATAGCCGAATCGTCTAATAACCCTGAAGCGGATATTTCATTCCACATCTTATTGCCGGAATGCAATTCTGCAACCAGTTTCGGAAAATCAGAACACTCAAAAATTATGGCCGAATTCCCCGGCAGAATAGACAGGGAATCAACACTTCCCATATTTCGCCCTGAAAACCATAAAAAACCCAAAACAATTGCCATAATTAATATGACCCACAAAACCGCCGCAGAAAACTTTCTTAACCCACTCATCGATCGATTACTTTTAAGCAGTTACTTAGTCTATTCTCAAAAATCCTGAATAAAACAGGAACATTCGCAACAGTATCAGATGCGTTTGTTAAGGCAAATATCACGAATTTCGGGGACAGTGACAGTATTACTTTTCAACACCCTTACTCCCACAGGCAGAATCACTATTTTGTAACTTCATGGAAAAGTTCTTCAAGACTCATTTCTTTTTTTTGCATGGACAAGACTGTAAGGCCTTCCGATACTGCAAAATTAAATAATACAGGTCTCAAATCTTTCAGGGGATCGGTTTCAACAAGAACTTTCGTTTCATCAATAAACTTAAGTTTTATTACACCTGAAATAGCTTCCATCTTTGCGATATCAGGCTTGCGGTCGAACTCCAGAATAAGAGTAAGCTTTTCAATACCCGCGTTCAGAGCAATTTCTCCGGGTTTTCCATCAGCAACTATTTCTCCGGATTTTATGATTATCACCCTGTCGCAAATAGCCTCCACTTCCTGCATGATGTGAGTGGAAAGGATAACTGTTTTCTGTTTACCAATAGCTGAAATCAGACTTCGGATTTCCACGATCTGATTGGGATCCAGGCCGGATGTCGGTTCATCCAGAATTAGTATTTCGGGATCATGAATTAGCGCCTGGGCCAGACCGACTCTCTGCCGGTATCCTTTCGACAGGGCGGATATTTTTTTATGACTTTCGGGGCTCAGACCGGTTTCGGAAATGATTTGTTCAATCCGATCTTTTATGTTGCCTTTGATGGGGTAATGTCCTGCTACATAATTCAGGTATTCCCTAACGTACATCTCGGTATACAATGGATTACTTTCCGGAAGATAACCCATCTGTCGGCGGATTGCGAGGGAATCGTCTTCAACCTTAATTCCGTTTACCCAAACGTCTCCGCTGCTGGCAGGAATTATGCCGGTAATAATTTTCATGGTTGTAGATTTCCCGGCACCGTTTGGTCCGATAAACCCAACAATTTGGCCCCGCTCCACCTCAAAACTTATACTCTTCAGGGCTGCCTGAATACCATAAAATTTGCTGACGTTTTGTAACTTAACTGACATCTCCGGAAATTTATGCAAACATAATTAAAAATAGTCGCTCCATCAATGCCGTTTAGTTAGTGGTCAGCAAGTCTGCCCCTATCCGCGCACAGTATGTTTAGTTAGAGTCTGCAGCGCTACCCCTGGCCCCTACCGCTTGCACATCTTTCTGGCTGCTATCGGCTTGCCGATGACTAAGCCACAAAGCTTCAGCGGCACAAAGTTATTACTGTATCTCCTGCTCATCTAAATAATTTTATGGAATATCTTGAAAGACAATTTTTTTGATAATTTTACCTTCTAAGTTTAAGCCACTTTCCATGAAAGTTCAAATCCTTATTCCTTTTTTTATCTATCTGTTTCTGCTTTTTTGTCTGGCTTTTTTTACCTCCCGCAACGCACAAAGCGGAATGACCGGATTTTTTCTGGGTGGTAAAAGAATTAACCGTTTTATTGTTTCCATTTCTACTGTGGTATCTGCCAGAGGTTCGTGGTTGCTGCTTGGACTTACAGCCCAGTCATACGTATCAGGACTTTCGGCAATATGGATGGTAGCCGGATTCGTACTATCCGAGTTCTTAATGTTCCTGTTTCTGGCTCCCAGAATCAGGATGCTTGCAGAAAATAAGGAGGATGTAAATCTGGTTGATTTGTTCCTTTCCCGATTTAGGGATAATCAAAACTCTCTGCGGATTATAGCTTCTGCTGCGACAATTTTTTTCCTGTTGTGCTTTATATCTTCTCAGCTGATGGGCGGGAGCAGAGCGTTTTATGCACTTCTCGGCTTGTCTCATGCAAATGGAGTGATTATAACGGGAGTTGTTATTCTTCTCTTTATTTTTTTCGGGGGATTTAAAACGCTTAGCTATTCCGACTTACTTACCTCGCTGATCTTACTGATTGTATTAATCGGAATGCCAATTTATATACTGATTCGAAAGGAAGGGTTTAATAATTTACAAGCAGAAATTCTTTTTGCCGGACCACAGTTTCTAAGTCTTCAGGCCATAACTACGGGGACAGTACTTGGGTTTCTGTCAATCGGACTGGGTTCACCCGGTAATATTCATATTCACGGAAAGTACATGGCAATCGCTGATAACAGGTATTTTCCGTTAATGGCTGTTGTAAGTGGCTTAACCAACCTGTTTCTTGCTGCAGGGGCAATCTGCACGGGAATATTTGCCAGATCCCTTTTCCCAACTGTTGAATCGATACCGGGAGCTGAGTCGCAAAATGTGTATTTTGGTCTTGCCGGCCAATTGGGGATGTCTTTTTTACCCGGACTTGTTCTGATAACAATATTTGCTGCGGTAGTTTCTACGGCCGGTTCACAAATACTGCAGTCAGCATCAACCATAACCCAGACATTTTCACATTATTTCTTTAAAAAAAACATTACAATTACACAGAATAAACTGTTATTCTATAGCAGAATAAGTATTGTGTTAATAACATACTTTGCAATCCTGGCAGGTGTTCTGATTAAAACAGATTTTAAGGAATTAATGCTTTTTGCCTGGGCAGGACTGGGAGCTGCGTTTGGTCCGGCTATTCTGTTAAGTTTTATTTGGAAAAACACTACAGGTGGAGGTATAAATGCAGGTATATTAACCGGAACAATTTCAGTTATTGTCTGTAAAAGCATTCCATATCTGTCTGATAAATATTATGAAATTTTCCCGGGGTTTTTACTTGCAACGGCAGCTATAATTATCGGAAGCTATTTCGATAAAAAAATCAGAACAAAGAAATTTAACAAGACCGCAAAATACCATGATATAAAAGTATCCGGAAGTTCAGATTAATCAGCAAAATGATCTGTTTGAAACCATTTCAGGTATTTCCATACATAAACTGTCCCATCTGAGAAAAAGTTGCTTTTGGATTTACACACATTACAGGCGTTCCGGAAGGATTATCGATAATATATTGTTCTGAAGCTCCGAACAGATAATCCAGAAATGAAATATGTTTGGTAGTGGTTATAAGGATAAGATCTGCCTGAATTTCCTTTGCAAAAGATATAATCTCTTTCCCGAAATTACCGGACTTCTTTGCGGTATGGATTTCGTAATCAAGGTTATTTTGAATAAGAAAACGAATAGCAAAGTTAAGGTTAACATTGACTTTCTTCACAAGGGAAGAGTCGGTAACGGGGGCTTTAAAGAGATGTACCTTTGAGTTGAAGTATTTCCCGAGGTAAATTGCCCATTGCAGTTTCTCTTTGTTCTCCGATTTAAAATCAATCGGAAAAACGATGTTACTGTACCGGTCCATATTTGAGGGCTTGTCATGAACCACTATATAAGGAACTGCAGATCCCACGATAACCTTAAGAGCATGGCTGCCAAAATACTTCTGCAACCCCTTAATTCCGTGGGTTCCCATTATTACCATTATGGCATCTCCACTACGGAGATACTCCGTAATTGCTGAAAATAAATTTCCTTCCAGCACCACCCACCCGCACAATACGTTTAACTCCGACTGAATTCGTGAAACTTCCTTTCTCATCTTATCTTCAGCTTCAGCACGAAGCTGTTTGTCATCGGGCTTAATAACGTGCACCAGACGTATTTGATTTTCTACAGAACGGGAAAGTTTTATTGCGTGCAGCAGAGCGTTTTCTGACATCGGCGTAAAGTCCCAGGTAACAAGTAAAGCATTTTTCCCCTGATTCATAATATCATACATTTAATATATAACAAAGTTAAATTTTTTATGCAAGTATTAAAAGATTCTTTTAAAAGAAAAAATGTCTGACAATGGAAAAGCTTTTTTAATCCTGTCGATTTGAATAAAATAATTTTTACTCAGGGGATTCTGTCTTACGGCGGTGTCTTTAATTACTATAAACGCAAATTTTCAAATCTAAATTGTATTTTTGCTGTATATTAAACAAGGAATTAAAAATAAGACTCAAATAATGAACAGAAGTGTAATTAAAGATCTGCTTAAATCGGCACAATTTGATACCGACATTTTGGTTAAAGGATGGGTAAGGACAAAAAGAGGAAATAATTCGGTAGCCTTTGTTGCTATAAACGATGGATCCATCATACATAATATCCAGATTGTAATTGACGTTCCAACTTTCGATGCGGAGCTGTTAAGGAAAATTAATACCGGTGCATGCATTGGTGTATATGGAAAACTGGTGGAATCAAAAGGTCAGGGACAGAGAGTGGAAGTTCTTGCACAAAAAGTAGAAATATATGGTGAGGCCGATCCTGAAGTATATCCCCTCCAGAAGAAAGGTCATTCCTTTGAGTTTTTGCGTGAAATAGCGCACCTGAGGGTCAGAACCAATACTTTTGGTGCTATATTCCGTATTCGTCATGCTATGGCATTTGCAATTCACAAATACTTCAACGATCTGGGTTACTATTATCTGCATTCACCTATTATTACCGCATCCGATGCCGAAGGTGCCGGTGAAATGTTCCGGGTTAGTACTCTTGATCCGGATAATCTCCCTCTCACTGAAGATAAAAAAGTAGATTACAGTAAGGATTTTTTTGGCAAAGCCACAAACCTCACCGTTTCGGGACAGCTTGAAGGCGAGCTTGCAGCGCTGGCTCTTGGCGGCGTATATACCTTCGGCCCCACTTTCAGAGCTGAGAATTCAAATACCCCCAGGCATCTGGCCGAATTCTGGATGATTGAACCGGAAGTTGCATTCAACGACATCTTAGATAATATGAACCTCGCGGAGGACTTTCTGAAATACCTTATTAATTATGCTCTGGAGCATTGTGCGGATGATTTGGAATTTCTGAATTCAATGGTTGACAAAGAACTTCTCGACAGGCTGAAATTTGTGGTAAATAACAATTTCATACGCATGAGTTATGAGGGAGCCATTGATATCCTGAAAAATTCGGGACAAAAATTCGAGTTTCCGGTAAACTGGGGTCTCGATCTGCAGGCCGAACACGAGCGCTATCTTGTAGAGAAACACTTTATGTGTCCTGTAATACTTACCGACTATCCCCGTGAAATAAAAGCATTTTATATGAAGCAAAACGATGATAATCGTACCGTAAGGGCAATGGATGTGCTTTTCCCACGGATCGGTGAAATTATAGGAGGTTCACAACGTGAAGAAAATTATGATAAATTGCTTGCCAGAATCCGTGAAATGGGAATGCCGGAAAAAGAATTATGGTGGTATCTCGATACGCGGAGATTTGGCACCGTAACGCATAGCGGTTTCGGACTGGGTTTCGAAAGATTACTACTATTTGTGACCGGGATGGCGAATATAAGGGATGTGATTCCATTTCCCCGGACCCCCAGAAATGCTGAATTTTAAAGGGACTGGTAATTGTATTGATTAAAATCGGTTTTTAAAACTCTTAACAAATTAAGAAAAGCAAATAATCACCATGCTCAACCAGAGACTCCAGCAAAAACTGCTTCAAAAACTATCCCCTCAGCAGATCCAGATGATCAAGCTGCTGGAGATACCTACTATGCAGCTGGAGCAGAGGATCAAAAAGGAAATGGAGGAAAATCCTGCACTGGAAGAAGGGGTTGAGGACGAGCAGGATCAGCCTCAGGTTGAAGACGATTTTGAAGATGGCGATGAAACCGAGATTCAGAAGGAACAGGATGAATTTTCGCTTGAAGACTATATCGGTGACGACGACATACCCGATTACAGACTTAATGCCAGCAATTCTTCAAAGGACGATAAGTTCGAAGATATACCCTTTTCGGTAGGAAATAGTTTCCACGAGTTTCTGGAATCTCAGTTGGGCCTCAGATTGCTTAACGACCGTCAAAGAATGTTAGCCGATTATCTTATGGGAAACATCGATGACGAAGGTTATATCAGACGTAAACTCGATGCAATTGTTGATGATTTGGCTTTTGGGATGGGGATTAAAACAGATGAGGTTGAGCTGAGAGGTATTCTTGAGATAATTCAGGATTTCGATCCGCCCGGCGTGGGTGCCCGTGACTTACAGGAATGTCTGCTAATACAAATCCGGAGAAAAAATCTGAATGATCCCGCCGTACTCAATGCACATGAAATACTTAAGTTTCATTTTGATGAGTTCACCCGCCGTCACTACGATAAGATTTTAAGCCGTCTGGACATTACCGAAGACGATCTTAAAGATGCAATTGATGAAATCATTCATCTGAATCCAAGGCCCGGTAGTACTTACAGTGATCCAATGAATAAAACAATGGAACATATTGTTCCTGATTTTATTCTCGAAATTAACGATGGAGAACTTGAGCTGACCCTGAATAGCAGAAATGTTCCTGACCTGCGGGTAAGCAGATCGTATTATGAAATGCTTGAAAACTTCAGTGCAAAAAAAGATAAAAACACACGTACCGAAAAAGAAGCAGTGAATTTTGTGAAACAGAAACTCGACTCAGCCAAATGGTTTATCGATGCTATAAAACAGAGACAAAACACTCTCCTGCTTACAATGAATACCATTCTTCACTACCAGAAGGAATATTTTCTCGACGGAGATGAAAAAAAACTCCGGCCAATGATCCTTAAGGATATCGCCGATGTTACCGGCCTTGATATATCTACAGTTTCGCGTGTTGCCAACAGCAAATACATACAGACTCATTTTGGAATTTTATCCCTGAAGTATTTCTTTTCTGAAGGTTTACAAACCGATTCAGGTGAGGAGGTGTCCACCCGTGAGATTAAAAAGATTCTTGAGGAATGTATTGAGGCTGAGGATAAACGGAAACCGGTAACCGACGATCGGCTGGCTGAAATATTAAAGGAAAAAGGATACCTTATTGCCAGGCGTACCGTTGCCAAATACCGTGAACAACTCAACATCCCGGTTGCGCGGCTTAGAAAAGAACTTTGACCCTATATCCCAGTCTGATGCCTAAAAATATTGCCCTGTTTTTCTCTGCTATTCTTCATCCTCTTTTAATGCCGCTTGCCGGAATAACTATTCTGCTTTTCACGTCCGGCTATGTTTCTATGCTTCCTCTTCCTGCCAGAAAACTTATCGTTTTGCTTTTCGCTTCAGGCACCTTATTACTCCCGGCTATTATGCTGCCACTGGCGTTTTTCCGGAATGATATATTAATGCAAAAACAAAATGAGAGAACGATACCTCTTGCGCTTACGTTGATATTTTACATGCTTACATACTTTCTGTTTCTGAAAGTACCCGTGTTCAGGTTTATGCATAGTTTTTTACTGGGTGCTCTTTTTTCGGTTTTTATAGCCCTCATTATTACCCTGAAGTGGAAAATCAGTCTTCATATGATTGGTCTGGGCGGCTTAACGGCATTTTTGCTGTACGTTACTGTAAACCGTCAGATTAATCTGTTTCCATGGGTACTCATCTCGGTACTGGCATCAGGAATAGCAGGTACATCAAGGCTTTACCTAAATTCACACTCTCAGGCCCAAATCTATGCCGGGTATTTTACCGGGGGATTTTGTATGTGGCTTTGTATGATCTTTTTTGGAACTTAGGCGCTAAGCTCTACAAGAAAACCCTCTGCCTCAATGCGCTCTCTTATTTTTGAAAGTCCGTCGGATGATATCTTAAAAAGTCCGGCTGCAGGCGTATCCCGCTCAAAAGTATAAATCATTATTTTTTCTGGCATAATTTTTTTATATGCTTCTATCAGTCCTGAAATTTCATCATAACTTGTATTGTCAAAATTTTCTCCCCCGAAACTGCCACGTAGAAAAAGTGTCTGTATAATCATCTTTCCCTTAAAAGCCTGAAGATTTTCAATAACCTGAAAAAGCTCTATTCCCCTGGCAGGTCGGTTAATCAATCTGAAAGTTTTCTCATTTATAGTGTCCAGTTTAAGAATATTCTGATCCACCTTGCATAAAGCTGAGGCAACACTGGGCTTATGGATAAGCGTTGCATTGGATAACACTGCTATTCCTGCAGCAGGACAAAGCGAATCGCGCAATTCAATTGTATCATCAACAATTCCTGCAAAATCAGGATGCATGGTAGGCTCACCATTTCCTGCAAAAGTAATAACATCAGGGTATTCATTCCGTGAGGCCATTTCTTTCAGCTTAAACTCAAGTGATTCCTTAACCTCCGGCCGGGAAGGAAGCTTTGCTTTACTGTTCGGTTTTGCTTCTGTCCATCCACATTCGCAATATATGCAATCATAATTGCAGAGTTTACTGTCAGCTGGCAAGAGATTAATCCCCAGAGATATGCCTAATCTTCTTGATTTTACAGGACCAAATATAATTTTATCGAATAGAAATGTTGACATGAAATAAATATAAATCCTCCTGATGCAGAATACAGAATTCCTATGCGATCTTATGCATATCTGCAATACGCAGATAATTCAGCGCTGAAAGATCTTCAAAGTTAATATAGTTTTATTGCAGGGTGTTAAAAAAAATTAAATAGTATTGTAATTCAAACCAAAACTCCTACTTTCATGTTTCTGTAAGATTAATACCAAATAATTTCACATCTTTAATGTCTGTAAGAATTAGATAACGGAGAGGATGAACATTTTAAGAAGTAAGCATTTTACGAATAATTTATTCGCATATATTTCATTCTTATTTTTTTTCGCTTTCAGCATCATGGCTCACGCTCAGGTTTCTCTACCCGGAATTCCGGAGAGTTTTAACCTCAGCCGGAAGAAGAGTATTGCATTACCTGAAAAAGTTATTGCTAAAATTGATATTGAGGCGCTTATAAAGGAGGATTTTGAAAAAGGTATTTCTAATCGCTATGGTATAACCCGCGAACTGAATATTAATATCAGGGATAGTTCTTTACGTACGGAAATACCCGGTAAAGGGCATATCTGGCAATATGAGCTCAAAACTGAAACAGCTTTTTCACTCGGGGTACTTTTCAGCTCTTACCACCTGCCGGAGGGAGCAAGTGTATTTTTGTTTACTCCTGATCACAGCAAGGTTCTGGGCGCATTCACAAGTTTAAACAATAACGCTGATAATCTGCTTGCAATTGCCGATATTAAAGAAAACAGGGTAATCATTGAGTATTTTGAACCTCTGGATGCTGATTTTCAGGGTGAGTTGATACTTGGTCCGGTTTCACTGGCATACCGCGACATTTTCAGTCTGCTATTAGCCACCCGGGTTGGTATTAATTGCCCGCAGGGTGCCAACTGGCAGGACGAAAAGCATGCCATTGCCAGAATGACCTTCAGAGATACCGATGGCGCATACTATTGCACAGGGTCATTCATGAACAATACCCGAAACGACCTCGCACCCTATTTTCTTACGGCCAGTCATTGTATCAGTACAAAATATTCCGCATCAACACTTGTTACCTATTTTAATTTTGAAAACTCAGGCTGCTATGATTCTGATGCAAACGAAGATCAATCCGTCTCCGGAGCAAGTCTCGTATCAAATAATGCACATTCCGATTTTTCGCTTTTACTTCTGAATTCAACTCCTCCATCGGAATACAAAACCTATCTGGCCGGTTGGGATGCCACCGGAGCAATACCTCAGAGTGGAGCGGGAATACACCATCCTTCGGGAACACCAAAATGCATTTCAATTGAAAACAATCCTTTTGTTTTTTATACCGGCGCCATTGAATGGACTGGCGGTACCGTAAGTGCCCCCAGAACACATTGGCTTGTCAGGTTTAATAATGGAGTTACAGAGGGAGGATCGTCGGGATCGCCCTTATTTGATGAGAACCGCCGTGTTGTAGGACAACTGCATGGTGGCGATGATGTTAATTCGTTCTACGGAGCATTTCATATTTCCTGGAGTTACAAGACAGGTATTGAAGATCAGTTAAAACACTGGCTGGATCCTGACAATACCGGACTTCTTAAAATTGACGGCAAATTCCTGAATGCTGTTCCGGAGTCAAACTTCTCAACCCCATTTCCTAAGGTTTGTCTGGATAATGCAATAACCCTTTATGATAACAGTAAGTACGATCCAACTGAATGGATATGGGAAATCAGCCCCTCAGACTACCAGTTTGTAAACGGCACCGACAATACATTCCGGAATCCTGATGTTCGTTTTACAAGGGAAGGTTTTTACAGTATTAAGCTGATTGCCACCAATAAATGGGGATCCGACACACTGGTAAAAGAAGATTATGTGGAGGTTGTAAGTGAAATATCCGTCAGCCTTGAAAACCCCACACCGGATAACCTGATTTGCGGATGCGATCTTGCTGATTATCCTATAAAAGCTTCAGGTGCAAACACATATGCTTTTTCTTTCAGCAGACCTGAAAAAGTAGATCTCTCTGCCTCAGGAGATGTTGTTGTGCTTACAGTCAAAGAATCTGAAAAGAAATACGGCACTTTTCAGGCATTTCTTAAGGTGGAAGGTTCTATCGGAAGTTGTAAATCAAGTGACAGTATTCAACTCAGAATAGTTCTTCCGGGGAACGATAATATAGAAGATGCCTTTTTCATATACCCGGGAAATAATGGCCCCTTCTCGAATAATTGCGCTTCAGGACAGGTTAAAGAAGCTTTTCCTGCTCCCATAAATTGCTATTCCAACACCAACTGGTGCCCCGGAACAACTGACGAAAAAATTCAAAACTCCATATGGTTCAGCTTTGCAGGGCCATCCGATGGCATTATCACTATCGATACAAAAGGAGTAAATAACCGCATTGCTGTATATGATGCTGATTCGGTACAGCAGATAACCTCCGGAAGGCCGACAACCTACCACATAATTGGAGCCAACGATGACAGGTCTGTTACAGACAATACAGCACTTCTCACAGATCTTGACGTTATCCCTGGCAAAAAATACTGGCTTCAGGTCGAAACTCTCGATGCGGATACCGGAAATATCAGCATTTCACTTTTATCAAACGGGATAGAACTTTTTCCAAATCCGGGTACTGGTAAGTTTGATGTTCTAATCTCAAAGGCTTCAGAGGGAAGCGCCAGGGTAAATATTTATTCCTCTGCCGGGAAACTTGTTATATCTGATAATCCTGCCATTTCCACAAGTTATAACCGTCTGAGCTACGATTTAAGTAGCAATCCATCAGGAATTTATTATATTAAAGTACATATTGATGGAAATGAGTTTTCCAAAAAAGTTCTGATCATTCATTAACTACATTCACTTTATTAAGATTTATATGCGGATCAATGATTTTCATCATATCCCCTTATAAAATCACGCCTTATTTTTGGGACATGTTTAATCAGAAATAATGGAAAAAAGAAACTTACCTCCCGAATGGATCGCTGATTTCAATCTGGGTGTTCCATTCATTGATGAACAGCACCGGTATTTTTTCAAGGTTTTGAAAGAACTTGAAGGCCTGATTAAAACGAATTCCTGCAGAGAAAATATCTCCGGTATTTTTTTCTCTATGGTTCATTATGCGGATCATTTTCTGATACAGGAAGAAATTTATTTCAGGGGACTGAACTACCCCGGTATGAAGGAGCATCATCTAAAACACAATGTATTTGTGGCAGGTATTATAAATCTGAAGGATGATTTTGCAAATGGTAAACCGGATGTTTGTGATACGCTACTTACTTTTATGAACGATTATTTCCACGAACACATTCTTGGTTACGATCAAAAAGTAGTTGAATATCTGAAGAGTCTCAATCTGAAGCCGGGGGAAAAGGAGAATTAGTCTTACATTTGCAATTATTTATCCCCGATAAGCAATACCATGAAAAGAATTCTGGCCCTATTCTTCCTTTTCGCTGCAATTTTATCCTGCAAAGATGATTTTACCAAAATGAAGACCAAGGATTTGATCCACAGGGATAAATTAATTGAAATTCTTATTGGTATACACATTACCGACATAATTACGAATTCAAGCAATTATTACCGGAAGTATGAACCGGGTGACAGTCTTGACCTCTATGCCTGCGTTTTCGAAAAATATGATGTAACCCAGGCTGATTTCGATAGCACGGTTGCCATGTACATTCGCCAGCCGGATCTTTATATTAAACTTTATGATGAGGTATTACTGAAACTCAACTATACGCTTGATACTCTTAAAAATAATAATCCGCAATTGATCAAAGAAGCCATTGAGGAGTAATAGTTTATGGGGATCAGAAAAATATCTGCCAGTTATATTTTCTCCGGAAACAAAGGCTTCCTGAAAAACGGTATACTGTATCTTTCCGAAAATGGCCGCGTTCTGGATCTTAAGGATACCGGGGGAATGCTTAGCGAAGAGGCTAATCTGGAACATTATAACGGATTGCTGGTGCCGGGTTTTGTAAATGCCCATTGCCATATCGAACTTTCGCATATGCTGGGTAAAATCCCGCGAAATACTGAACTTACAGGATTCATTGAAAATATTATTCCCGGCAGAAAAGCAGATCCGGAGAGAATTAAAACTGCAATCATTGAAGCCGATAAGGAGATGAGAAGAGAGGGAATAGTGGCTGTTGGGGATATATGTAACACTTCCGATTCCTTCTCCACAAAATCCGCCAGCACCATCTGGTATCAAAGTTTTGTGGAAATCTTTGGCACATCGCGGGCTTTAGCTCAGGACATTTACCGGAACGGACAGAATCTGGTGCATCAGGCACGACAAAAATATTCGATTCCGGCAAGTCTTACACCGCATTCAGCCTATAGTCTTGGCGAAACCCTTTTCACCCTTATCCGAGAGGGGGCCGGACCTGAAGACAAGATGCTTTCAGTACATAATCAGGAAACAGTATCGGAAAATGAGATGATTTCAGCTGCTTCCGGGGAGTTATTCAGGACTTTCCAAAAAATGGGATTCGATCTGAGTGTTAAGACTCCGCAAAATAAAAACTCACTTCCCTGGCTCATGGATCAACTTCGTACGGATATGCGCACCCTTCTTGTACATAATCTCTATACCACAGATGCGGATGTTGTTGATTCGGGTGTGCATAATGCGGATGCATACTGGGTTCTGTGTCCAAAATCAAATTTTTATATCGGGGGAGTCGGGCCGGGAAAGTACCTTATGGACAAATATCCGGAACGCATTTGCATTGGAACAGATAGTCTGGCTTCGAATGATAAACTTTCCATTCTGGAAGAAATTATTATGCTTCAGGATTTGCACCCCGAAATTCCTGTTCACCAGTTACTTTTGTGGGCAGGCTATAACGGTGCTAAGGCTCTTGGAATTGATAAGTGGTGCGGTAGTTTTGAAGAAGGGAAAAAACCCGGTGTTGTTCTGATCGAAAATGTTGACTTGCAGAATCTCCGCCTGAAACAGAATTCAAAAGTAAAAGTGCTTCTCTGATCCCCGGTTTTATAAATCCCTAATCAGCACCCCTGGAAACCTTGCATTTTTCAAGCGCCGTTTATTTGATATCATTAAATCTATATCCAATCATGAGCTCATGCGAGCCTGAATTATATTTCCTTAATCCATTTATACCCATATCATAGGCATATCCAAAACTGAATTTGTCTTCGTAGTTGTAACCCAGTAATATCGAAACGGCATCTTTCATGCGGAAGGAAAGTCCTCCCCAGAACATCTCCTGATAAATTACCCTTGCTGTCAGGTCGAACTGAAATGCCCGTGGTGCCGTTACTTTGATAATGGCCGAAGGCTCAACGGTAAAATCCCTGTCGATCTTATACTTGTATCCCCCGGTAAGATAAAAATGTGATTTAAGCTTATTGAGACCACTTTTAACCTCGTAAATCTTCAGTTTGTTATTTAAAAGCTGATTGGCCGAAAAGCCCGCGTAATAATCTTTTGCATAAAGGTAAAAACCAATTGCAGCATCGGGAACATATGATGAATTCACAATCGGTTGAATTGCAAGGTCGGCCAGGTCTTTCGGGTTTACCTGGGTACCATCAAGCTTGTACTGCATTAATCCTAACGACAATCCACCCGACAAACGCATATCCTTGTTAATCTCAATATTATAAGCAAAGGAGCCGGTAATACCTGTGCGGCTTGTTGGTCCGGTAACGTCGTTGTAAAAATATCCCCCGAAACCCATTGGCAGCTTACCATGAGGGCCGTAAAAACTCAATGTATTTGTTAAAGGGGGATCTGAAATTCCTATCCACTGAAATCTGTGATTGGTGCGTATCTGGTAATAGTCGTTTGTACCTGCAATAGCCGGATTTATCACAAAGTCATTAAACATGTACTGGGTGAAATGCGGGGATTGCTGAGCCAGAACGGAAGAAATCCCTCCGGCCACAAGCAGGACTATGATTATTATCTTCTTCATGGCTATCTCACAATTGTTAAAGGTCCGGTAAGGGCTTCAGCTCCCTTATAGGGAACGATTACATAATAATATGTTCCTATCGGGACGTCCTTACTCTTATATGTTCCGTCCCATCGCAGATCATCGCTGTATCCTTTTGAGCTGAAAATTTTCTCTCCCCAACGGGTAAAGACTTCCACAAGTATATCGGGATAAAGGGATGCGTTTTCAATTTCAAAAAAGTTGTTCAGATCATCTCCGTTGTTGGGTGAAAAAACATCGTAAACAATCAGGCTCTCAGCAATTCTGACCACCATTGTGTCGGTTTCGGTACACCCAAACTCGCTGACAGCTGAAACGATATAAATGGTATTAACCAATGGGTTTGCAAGTGATTCCGCCTGATCGGGTGTCGCCAATCCGGTTACCGGCTGCCAGCTGTAACTTTCGAAAGGGCCTCCGCTTGCTGTCAGAGTAATTTCCTCGTTTTTAATAATAGTGGTATCATTTCCTGCGCTAAGGCCAAGATAAGGTCTGACAATAATGTTGATGGTATCAGTATCCGTACAGTCGTTAAATCCGGTAACAGTTAAAACATAACTTGCATCGGCGGATATTGAAGCAACAGGATTAGCAATATTCGGATTGCTTAATCCCTCAACCGGTGTCCAGCTCATCATAACAGCACCTGAGCCATTCAGAACAATGGATTCACCAGAACAAATCGTTGTGTCAGGTCCTGCATCAGCTTCCACAATTGTAATGGCAGGAAGCACGAAGTCCATTACGTTGGTACATGATTTTGAATCAGTAACAGTAAGGCTATACGTTCCTGCGCTTATCCCGATAAGATCCTGTGTGATTTCACCACCTCCCCACAGATAGGTATAAGGAGAATCTCCCCCGTTAACACTTACATCTATAGCCCCGTCATCACTGAACGAAGAACAGGTTGAAGGTGTGACGTTTCCAAAAATATTAATCTGTAATGGCTCTGTAAGTAAAACCGTATCCTGGAAATATCTGCCCTGTCCGTCTCTCGCGAAAATATAATAGGTTCCGGGTGCCAGATCGGTAAAGTTTTCAGCACCAACCCAGGTGGCTGAATCGTCAATGGAATATTCAATCAGAGGTGTTCCATTGGTAATGTTCATTGTAATTGAGCCATCATCGGTACCGTTACAGGTGGAATGGGTAAATGCAACGGTAACATCCAGGGCGGGAATCGAAGATACCACAATTGTTTTCTCAAATGTGCAATTGTTTTCATCACGGATTACTACAGGGTAGCTTCCTGCATCGAGCCCTGTATAGCTTGTCTGTGCACTGAACGTACCTCCCGGTCCCGTTATGGAGAAAAGTAAAGTGCCTGTGCCACCTGTAACATTAATAATATCAATGGATCCTTTATTAAACTCATTCAGGTCCGGAGTTGTAAGAAATTCAGCTGATAGTGCAGCCGGTGCTGTAACCGTAAGTACAGATGAGCTGAGTGTGCAGAGATTCTGATCCCGCGAAGTAACTGTATAATTTCCTCCGGATAAACCTGTAAAATGTCCCGAGGCTTGCCAACTCAGCAAATCAAGACTGTATTCAATGGCACCTGTTCCTCCGTTGACAACAAAATCAACCTCTCCCACGGGATCATTAGCGCAATTGGTAATATCAACTTTATTTTCACTTACCATGCTTAATGCCGGGGGATCTAAGAAGTTCAGGGTTTCCAGAGTTAGTACACAGCCATTTCCATCCTTTACGGAAAGTGGATATACCCCTGCTGAAAGTCCTGTGAAATCACTCTGAACAACGTAACTGACTTCCCCGTTGCTGCTGTATGTAAAGGGAGCGCTGCCCCCTGAAGCATAAATATGTATTTCAGCATCAGCCAGACTATTGCAGCTTATCTCTTTACTGATTACCGAGTCCCTGATAATCGCAGATGGTGAGGTAATATCAAAAGAAGGGGAAGTAACAGGTCCGCATCCCAAATCGTCACTTATATCCACTGTATAAATACCCGGAGAAAGGGAAACAAAACTCCCGGTATTGTTAGTTGCTATTGCCAACGGATTAAGGGTGTAGGTGTAAATACCGGAACCACCTGAAGCGGTAATACTGATGCTTCCGTCATCGGCGCCGGCACAGCTTACATTTGATGATGCCTGTGTAAGTATCCCGATGGCTGCAGGTTCTGAAATGTTGATGACTGTATCTTTCACACACATGTTACCATCTCTTGCCGAAAGAGTGTATACGCCTGCAGTCAGGCCGGTATAATTCCCCAGGGCCTGATATGATCCCCCGTTAAAAGAATATTCAAAAGAACCTGTACCACCAGCAGCTACGGCATCTACAGCTGCATTCGAATTACCGCTGCATCCTGATACATGGGTAATCGTAAGTCCCGAAAATACAATTTCAACAGGTTCTGTCAGATTAACAGCAGTATCGATGCTGCAAGCCTTGGTATCAGTCATTGTTACCAGGTGATCTCCTCCACCTATTGCAGGGAATATTCCAGTGGTATTATTGATAAGTCCATCCAGATCATAAGTGATGGCACCTGTACCTCCGGCAGCTTCAATAGCAATCTGGCCGTTATTGTTTCCGAAACAATCCGTAACTTCCAGCTGTGCATAATTGTTGATATACATTTTTGCCGGCTGACTGATATTATTCAGATTACCATTTTTAATACAGCCATTAGCATCCCGCACAACTGTCTGATAGCCTCCCGCAGGAAGATTCGTGAATATACCGGTAGGATAAAAATCGACACCTGCATTTATTGAATACACATAGGGGCTCACACCTCCTGAAACGAGAAGAATTCTTACTTCACCAAGACTATCACCAAAACAAACATTGTTATCGATCTTTATTTCGCTTGGTATTGCTAAAGCAAGCGGTTCATCAATGGTTGCCGTGCCTGAGCTTATACAGCCATTGGCATCTCTGGTATTGAAATTATAGGTGTTTTTTGTGAGATTGATAAATGTGTTGGAACCCTGATAGGCAAAAGGTACTCTGGAATAGGTGTAGGGCTCAACACCACCTGTAGCTGTAATCGTTACTGTTCCATTGGTAAGACCGTTGCAGGTAATATCGGTTTTTGAAGTTGATGAGGTCAGAAGAGTGGGTTGTGTTATATTCACTGCCACATTTGAAGTACACCCGTTTGCGTCTCTTATCTGCACAGGGTGTCCTCCGGCTGCTAATCCGTTAAATGTTGAAGGTAATCCAAATACGCCTCCATCAATATTGAAATTATATGGAGCCAGTCCACCGCTTCCTGATACCGTTACCGATCCCGTGGAAGTGCCAAAACACAATACATTGGTCTGACTTGTTATGCTTACTGTTACTCCCGAAGCCGGTTGTGTTATCGTTACCGGTACGTTGGCTATACACCCGTTTCCGTCTCTTACCTGCACCGGATGCGCTCCTGCTGACAGTCCGCTGAATGTTCCCGATGCTACAAAAGAACCTCCGTCAATATTATACGTGTAGGGTAAAGTTCCTCCCGAACCCGATACTGTTACCGATCCTGTGGAGCCGCCAAAACACAATACGTTCGTTTGTCCCGTTATACTGCCTGATACTGCCGATGCCGGTTGTGTGATACTTACCGGTACGTTTACCGTGCAGCCATTGGCATCCCTTACCTGCACAGTATGGGCTCCCGATGCAAGTCCGCTGAAAGTTCCTGAGGGTCCGAATACTCCTGCACCAATCCTGAAAGTATATGGTGCTGTACCTCCGCCTCCGGCTACTGTTACCGAACCCGTACTGCTTCCAAAACATAATACATTCGTCTGTGAGGTTATGCTTCCGGTAAGTACCGGTGGTTGTGTGATGGTTACCGGAACAATGACGGTACATCCGTTGGAATCTCTGACACGAACCGTATAAGGACCCGCTGTAAGGCCACCGAATGTGCCTGACCCGCCAAAAGCTCCCCCGTTAATATTATAGGTATAGCCGCCTGTACCACCCGCTCCGGTTACTGTTACCGAACCGGTAGCTGAACCGTTACAAAGTACATTCGTCTGTGAGGTTATGCTGCCTGATACGGCTGATGCCGGTTGTGTAATGTTCACTGCCACATTTGAAGTACACCCGTTTGCGTCTCTTATCTGCACAGGGTGTCCTCCGGCTGCTAATCCGTTAAATGTTGAAGGTAATCCAAATACGCCTCCATCAATATTGAAATTATATGGAGCCAGTCCACCGCTTCCTGATACCGTTACCGATCCCGTGGAAGTGCCAAAACACAATACATTGGTCTGACTTGTTATGCTTACTGTTACTCCCGAAGCCGGTTGTGTTATCGTTACCGGTACGTTGGCTATACACCCGTTTCCGTCTCTTACCTGCACCGGATGCGCTCCTGCTGACAGTCCGCTGAATGTTCCCGATGCTACAAAAGAACCTCCGTCAATATTATACGTGTAGGGTAAAGTTCCTCCCGAACCCGATACTGTTACCGATCCTGTGGAGCCGCCAAAACACAATACGTTCGTTTGTCCCGTTATACTGCCTGATACTGCCGATGCCGGTTGTGTGATACTTACCGGTACGTTTACCGTGCAGCCATTGGCATCCCTTACCTGCACAGTATGGGCTCCCGATGCAAGTCCGCTGAAAGTTCCTGAGGGTCCGAATACTCCTGCACCAATCCTGAAAGTATATGGTGCTGTACCTCCGCCTCCGGCTACTGTTACCGAACCCGTACTGCTTCCAAAACATAATACATTCGTCTGTGAGGTTATGCTTCCGGTAAGTACCGGTGGTTGTGTGATGGTTACCGGAACAATGACGGTACATCCGTTGGAATCTCTGACACGAACCGTATAAGGACCCGCTGTAAGGCCACCGAATGTGCCTGACCCGCCAAAAGCTCCCCCGTTAATATTATAGGTATAGCCGCCTGTACCACCCGCTCCGGTTACTGTTACCGAACCGGTAGCTGAACCGTTACAAAGTACATTCGTCTGTGATGTTATGCTGCCGGATACGGCTGTGGGTTCATTTACTGTCAGAACGCCTGTGGTAGCCGGTGGACATGAATTAATATCGGTAATGGTAACCGTATAATTTCCCGGACTGAGTCCGTTGAAGCTGCCTGTACCGTTAACCGCAATGGCACCTGGATTCAGGGTATATGTATATGCGCCTGTTCCTCCGATTCCGGTAACACTAATGGTTCCGTTATTTAGTCCGTTACATGTTATGTTGGTTTTTGCTGCCGTATTTACGGTTATCGGAAGGGGATCGCTAATTACCAAAGATCCCGTGGTTGCAGAAGTGGAACAACCGGTAGCATCGGAAACTGTTACTGTATAGGTATCAGGGGATAATCCCGGAAAAATTCCATTTACATTTGATACTGCTCCGGGGTTAAGTGTGAAAATATAAGAACCCGACTCTCCTAAGGCGGTAACAGTTATAATTCCGTCATTGAACCCGTTACAGGTAACCGGAGTTATTACGGCAGACGAAATGCTTATTGGAGCGGGCTGTCCGACCGTAATACTGCTAAAATCTGCAATGCTATTATTATCTTCAACGAAGATATTCCAGGTTGTAGCCCATACACCTGTAAAAGTAAAAACAGTATCATTTGTAACAGTTGAATTCCGTGTATCTATTCCACGAATAATATGATAGACATAAGGCTTTGTCCCTCCGGTTACACTAATGGTAATGGTTCCGTCATCGGCAGTATTACAGGTTTCATTTGTTTTGCTGACAGCCAGAATATCGATTGTCTGTGCATTTACCCCTGCTGCAAGAAACAAAAGTAAAGCAAGTATTGTGAAGTAACCCGGCAGACTTTTTTTCATCAGAATCTATTTTATTTTAAATGTCCTGAACGAACGTCCCGACTTTGCAGGAGAACCCACATTCTGTGAAAATTCATTTCTAAACAATTACTCATTATGAAACATGTGGATTTCATCAGATTAATTTTTTATCCGGATTCCGGAATGAAATTGCAAGTTTTTACGTTTCTGCAAAATTATAGTTTCATTTTACAGAAATATTTAAAACTTTGACATATAACAGAATACAGAATGTAAAAATATCGCGAATTTTTTTGTGAAAAAATACCCTGATGCCGATACATATTAACAATCATTGATTCCGGGGGTATTCAAAACATGCAATAAATCACCGGTAGTCAGAATTTTTCTTCAGAAAATTCAAAACAACTTATTTTAATGTTCAGATAAACAATGTGTTAACATTAAATATCTACTGGAATTATTTCGAAGAAAGTTTCCTCACGGGGTAAAGTGCAGCAATGAAGCCAATGACCATAACGGTAAGCCAGATCAGTAAAATATCAAAAACTTGTATGTCAACAGGATAAGAATCCAGAACAAAAGAGCCACTACCTGCAAGTTTTATTATCTCAAATTTTTCCTGAAGCAGGGAAATACCGGTTCCGAGGAGGATCCCCAGAAAGGACCCTGAAATAGAAATAAGCCAGCCTTCGAAAAGAAAAATCTTTTTAATCGTACCGGTGTCTGCGCCAAGGTTTTTAAGACTTATAATATCTTCCTGCTTATCGATTATAAGCATACTGAGGGATCCGATTATATTAAAAGAAGCAATCAGCAAAATAAGTGTAAGGATGAAGAAAATCGCCCACTTTTCCGATTTCATGATCTTATAGAATACTTCATTTTGCTGATAGCGCGTTTTCACATCAAACCCGGGAGGAAGAATTTTTATTATCACTTTCTGTATTTCTTCTTCATCAGCTCCATCCTCCAGTTTTATTTCCAGTGCAGTAACCTCATTCGAATAATCGAGTAGTTCCCTTACATTCCTTATGGGTAAGAGGATGTATTTTGCATCATATTCCTGCTCGATTCCGAATACTCCGCTTGGATATACGGGAAACTTCCTGAAAGCTCCTGTAGGATTTGATAAATTAATCAATCCCACACGTTCAGGAACATAAATAACAAGAGGATTTATAAAGTTCAGTCCCACTCTGAGTGAGTAGGCTACGCCTTGTCCAATAACGGTAAAAGGTCTGCCGTCTTTTTCCAGTATAAAATCACCATCAACCATCATGGTATCGATCCCTGAAATATGAATAAACCGATCGTCCACTCCCTTCATGGTTGCGATATACTGTCTCTGATCATATCGCAGAAGAGCGTTCTCCTCCAATACTTCAGAAATATCGAGCACTCCGGGGATTTCGAGAATTTTTGACTTTTCGGCCTGCTCAGGATTAAAAACCTTTCCCTCAACAAGCGTTATTTTCAAATCCGGATCGAAAGAGTTAATAAGAGATTTTATTACTTTGTCGAATCCATTAAAAACAGACAAAACAATAACCAGAGCCATAGTTCCCACCATAACCCCTCCCACAGCAATAGCAGAAATGATGTTTATGGCATTTCGTTTTTTTTTCGCGAGGAGGTAACGTTTTGCTATGTAGAATGGGAGATTCAAGCTGTTTATTTTATAGCTTTTACAATTAGTCCTGTTCCCTTGGTATGATTCATTCTGACATCCAGGTAATTCAAGACC
>CAYOLQ010000009.1:0-63707 GCA_964404825.1 uncultured Chitinophaga sp. | reverse complement strand
TCAGTAATTTGATATCCAATAAAGGAAAATACAATAACTGAGCCCTGTGGTGCGGATATTGAATATTTTCCTTCAAGATTTGTTATCGTTCCGGTTTGAGTACCCTTGACGGTTACATTCACTCCGGGGAGTGGATTGCCGGTAGAGGCGTCACTTACCATACCTGTAATGGTCCGGTGTTGTGCATCCTGGGCTGAAGCATCAATGATTATGCTGAAATTCAAAAAGGAAAGAATGAGTATTATCAGGTAATTCTTTGTTCGCGAAAAAATGAAGTCTATTTTCATATTCCTTTGCTTTTAAAAATAAATTTACTCTATTGCCGACAATTCTTTTCTGAAAGGGATTGAAGACTGCGCTCCCATTCTTGTTACAGTTAATGCAGAAGCTTTTGCTGCCATCCTTACAGAATCTACAATTGATAATCCCTCCGAAAGCCCTACACATAATGATCCTGAAAAGCAGTCACCCGCAGCGGTGGTATCAACAGCTTTAACATGAGTTGCTTCTACCTTATGATAATTATTATTTTCTTTGATAAAAGCTCCTAATGAGCCAAGAGTAATCACCACAATATCAACTCCTTTTGAGCTGATTACATCGGCTGCTTTCCTGGCACGTTCCCAGTCTGACACTTTAATACCCGAAAGGATTTCAGCTTCAGTCTTGTTAGGGGTGATCATATAGAGTCGCTTCAGGAGTTTTTCAGAAAGAGCACGGGCAGGTGCCGGGTTAAGAATAACGGGAATACCTTTGTTATGAGCCATCTCAGCAGCATATTCAACTGTTTCAATAGGGATTTCAAGCTGCATCAACACAAGATCGGCAGTTTCGATTTCGGATTTTGAGCTTTCAATGTCAGCAGGACTAAGACTGGCATTTGCACCGGATGCCACAACAATGCAGTTCTCACCATTTGCATCAACGGTAATCAGGGCCACTCCGGAAGGATTTTTCGGATCGGAAAATATATACTCAGTGTTTATGCCCTCAGAATTATAAAGCTCAACTGACTGCCGGCCAAAAACATCATTACCTGTTTTTGAAATAAAGGTCACTTTTCCGCCCATGCGGGCCGCGGCAACTGCCTGGTTGGCTCCTTTGCCTCCCGGGTTCATGAGAAATGTTCCACCAATAACGGTTTCTCCGGGAATGGGGAGACGGTCAGCTTTTATTACCATATCCGTATTACAACTCCCGATAACAATAATTTTCTTTGTTTGCATCTTAGTTCAATTTGAGGGTACGGGACAAATATATGGAATACAAATACCGAAAATGTACAATAAAAATGGAAAAATAGTAATTTTAAAATACTGTGTTTAATTAATAAATATTACTATTGTATTGATAATATGCTATATATAAATTTACACTATTGAAATTTATTAAAGAATATAATAATTATAAATGTTTAATGGATATTGTAAAACACAAATTTTAACATTATGATAAAATCTGAAGCGCTTATTTTTCTTATTAATTCCATGTCGAAACCCGAAAAAAAAGCTTTTACAATTGCCTCATCAGGTTCAGGAACAACTCCCGGTTATCTCATTATGTATCATATCATACTGAAAGACAAGAGCGTAACTTCCGAATCCCTTCGGAAACAATTTCTTGAGTCTCTCCCGGGCGCATCTTATGACACCACAGTTAAATACCTTTATAAGAGGTTATTAGATAGCATGCTTGAACTCAGGGAGGAGCAGGACGGGCACTATTCCCTGCATAATAAAATTCTTAAAGCCAGAATTCTGTTCGAAAAAACCCTGTTCACGGAATGTTTCAATCTCCTTCATCAGGTAATTGAAAAGGCGAGAAAGCTGGAGAATTTTAGCGCTTTGCTGATTGCTTCCAGGCTTGAACTTGAATACCTGCTGTTTCTGAATCTTCCTGATATTGATGAGAAAACTCTTTTAAACAAGCAATTTGCCATTAACGAAACCCTCCGGTTTATTCAGAAGGTCAATCAGCAATCATCTTTGTACGAACTTTTAAAACATCGGATTATCTATAAAGGAAGTGTGAGATCCGAAAAACAAAAAACAGAACTTAACGATCTTGTTGTTAGTGAAATGAGTATTGTCGCCTCCTCGAATCTTGAAAACTTCGAGATAAAAAAACTTCATCAGCTTTTCCAGGCAAATTACCTCATCAGCGTAGGAGATCACAAATCAGCACTGCGGGCTTATTACGAGCTGAATTCCCTCTTTGAAAGCAATAAACATCTGCTGGCTAATCCCCCCGTTTATTACCTGCTTACATTAGAAGGAGTATTGGAAAGCCTTAGGGGAATTAAAAACTACGAGGGCATGAAATATTTTGTCGACCAACTTAAAAAGCTTACCAGCCCTTCTGTAAATTTCAAGGCAAATGTCAGCAGCCTATGCTTTCTTTATGAATTGTTTCCATATCTTGACAATGGGAATTTTAATAACTGCGAAACGCTGATTATAAAATATAAGGAACCTCTTTTTACAAAAATGCATTTGTTAAGCCTTCCCCGTCTTGCAGAAATTAACCTCTACACAGCTCTTGTATATATCGGACTGAAAGATTTTCACAAAGCCCGGGAAGCCCTTAACCAAATTATCCTGATAGGAAGGAACTATTATAACCTGCCCCTTTACCGCACAATCCGTCTGGTAAACCTCATGCTTCTATATGAAATGAAAGAAGCTGATCTCATCAAATCAGAGACGCGCTCACTTCGCCGTGAAATACTTGAAATCGAAAAGGGTTATAGAATCGAACGTATCATGCTTAATTTTGTGAATAAACAGAACCTGCCTGCAATTAGTCAAAAAAGAGAGGAATTCTGGTCCCGCCTATCTCCTGAAATTGATGAATTACACAATGACATTTTTGAGCAGCAGGTTATCAAAATCTTTGACTTCACCGCCTGGATAGAAAGTAAAATCCTTAAAACACCCTTGTCAGAAACCCTGCAATTCAAAGGCTTGTAAAAATTATAATGAACTTCCTAAGCAAACATATCTACATATCTGTCTAAATAAGTATAATTTACTCTCCATTTCAAAAATATTCCTTAATTTGCCACTTTAATTAAACACCTCGAGCCCTGTTTGCTAAGGATCATTCTATGCTAACAGGGACGCGGGTCAGGAAGGAAACAACCGGGCCTCCCGACGGAACAAATTGTTCCCGAATTGGAAAGGGGTGAATGGATTCTCTGTTTTGCGGGGATTCCAGTTACCTGTATTTTCAATTCTTATCCGGCCGGTCCTGTCATTTCCAATGGAATTATTCCTGAGAAATATTTAAATCATTAGTAATGGACTGGCTTTTTCTCCTGGTTGTATTTATTATCGCTTTTCTTTACAGCTCCGTTGGACACGGGGGAGCAAGCGGATATCTTGCTATTATGGCTATCTGGGGATTTGAAACCGTGGTGATGAAAACTTCTGCTCTTTCCCTAAATCTTTTCGTTTCCGGAATTTCATTTGTAAGTTTTTATCGCGGGGGATATTTACGTCCGAAATTAATCCTCCCACTTGTAATCGCTTCTGTTCCCATGGCATGGCTGGGGGCATCTTTACAGGTAAATCCGGGAGTGTACAAAATCATACTTGGCGTTTTTCTTTTTCTCGCAACCCTCAGAATGATACTTCAAACCACTACATTAGAAGGACAAACACGAAATCTCCCTCTCCCCTTTGCAATAATTACAGGTGCTGTTCTTGGGTTTTTCTCAGGAATGATCGGAATCGGAGGGGGAATTATCCTCAGCCCGCTGCTTATCCTACTCCGATGGGCCACGCTCCGCGAAGCAGCAGCTGCGTCTGCCGCCTTTATTTTCCTGAATTCTGCCAGCGGACTTGCATCAACTTTTATTTATACTGGAAGTGCCCGGATGGCTGAACAGATAATCCCGATGACCGTTATTGCAATTGCCGGTGGAATCCTGGGCTCGTGGGCCGGTACATACCGCATCCCTGTTAAAAGCCTGAAATATCTTCTTGCGGGAGTTTTATTGCTTGCTAGTATTAAACTATTAATTTTCTGATGACGACACTTCCAAACTGGCTGCTAATATCAGGCTCCGGCAGAAATGTCGGCAAAACAACGCTTTCATGCCGGATTATCAGGGAATGGTCGCATATGAAACCAGTCGCTGTAAAAATATCCTCTCACCTTCATCATTTACCTGAAGACTCGGAATGGATCGTCCGAGGGGAGGATTTTTCTGTAATCCGGGAAACCCTGATAAGTCAGAAAGACAGCTCAAAAATGCTGCAGTCCGGTGCAGAATCATCATTCTATGCGCAGGGTCCCGATTTCCGCCTGCCTGATATCTTATCTGCTCTGAATGCTTTCACTCACAATCGTCCGGTTATCTGCGAATCAGGCGGACTCAGACATTTAATCGTTCCCGGTATTTATTTCCTCATTAAGGATGATGCAAAAAGTATAAAACCCGGCATTAATTCTCTTGAAATTCTGGCAGACAAAATCATATCCCCTTCAGATATTAACTATGAAGAAATCGAAAAAAACCTGCTCTTTAAAAACAACCGTTGGCAAATAAAACAATGATATGATCCTATTTCATGAAGCTGAAAAAATTGTCCGGGAGGTCCCTCCCCTGAGAGAAACAGAAAGGAAGGCCCTTTCAGAATCTCTTTTTCATGTGCTTGCAGAGGATATCATAGCCGATATGAATATGCCTCCTTTCAATAAATCTGCCGTGGATGGCTTTGCCTGCCGTCGCGAAGATCTCGGGAAACCACTCCGGTGTATCGAGACAATTGCTGCCGGAAGTCCACCAAACATGACGGTTTTCGAAGGTCTTTGCTCAAGAACTATGACTGGTGCTGAAGTTCCCCCGGGCGCTGATTGCGTCATTATGATTGAAGAAACTAAAACTGATCCTCAGGGAAATATCCTTTTCATGGCTCAGAAAACATCTTCCAATATCTGTTATTTTGCTGAGGATGTAAAGGAGGGAGATACTCTGCTCTCCTCAGGTACATTTCTTAAACCCAGGCATATCCCTGTTCTGGCATCAATGGGCTATTCCCATCCACTTGTGTATAAAAAACCTTTGGTTGGAATCATCTGTACCGGCAGTGAACTGGTCGATCCATCTGCAAAACCTGCGTCCGGTCAGATTCGCAACAGCAACGGGCCTCAGCTCCTGGCACAATGCAGTGAAATGCATATAGAATCAAAAGATTATGGTATTATTCCCGATTCGAGGAAGGAACTCACAAAAACCATCACCAATTCTGCTGAAAGAAATTCAGTTACAGTTATTTCCGGGGGAGTTTCGGTTGGGGATTTCGACTATGTTCCGGATATCTTAAAAGAACTTGGTTTCAAAATTCATTTTCATGGTTTGGAGGTAAAACCCGGAAAAAGAATTCTATTTGCAACTAAAAATGAGCGATATATTTTTGGACTTCCCGGGAATCCGGTATCCGCACTGCTCCAGTTTGAGTTGCTTGTAAAACCTCTTCTTTTTAAACTTCAGAACGCTTCAGAATTGCCTGTAATGGAAAAAAGAACAATTCAGGAAGAATATTTCAATAAAAATGCCTCAAGAGTGAATTTTGTACCTGTTCTGGTTAATGCCGACGGAACTGTAAAAGCAGTCGAATATCACGGTTCAGCGCATATATTCGTATTTGGATCTGCGAATGGGTTTATGAAAATCCCTCTGGGTGTAAATAATATCGGGAAAGGAGAACTGGTAGATGTACGACTCATTTAACCGTAAAATAAATTACCTGCGTATTTCGGTCACCGACCGTTGTAACCTTCGATGCACCTATTGTATGCCTGAAGAAGGTATTCCTTTACTCCATCACAAAAATATTCTGAGCTTCGAGGAAATAGAAAGTTTTGTACGATATTCTGCTACTCAGGGAATCAACCGGCTGAGAATTACCGGAGGGGAACCACTGGTGCGGAAAGATATTGTAATTCTTGTGGAAATGCTAAGCAGGATTCCGGGTATTGAAGATCTCTCCATGACCACAAACGGAATTCTTTTGTCGGGATTAGCTGAAGACCTTAAGAAAGCAGGGCTTATGCGGGTAAACATTAGTCTGGATACAACCGATCCAATCCGTTTCAGGGAAATTACCAGAGTTGGTGAACTTCAGGATGTTTTGAATGGCATCCATGCAGCTCAAGCTGCAGGTCTGTTTCCGATAAAACTGAATTGTGTTATCAAAAAATCCATTCTTGAACCCGATGCGGTGAAAGTTGCAAAGTTTGCCAAAGAACAGAACCTTCAGGTTCGGTTCATTCGTGAAATGGATCTTGAATCCGGCATTTTCTACGAAGTTGATGGTGGTGACGGAGGTAAATGTATTATCTGTAACCGACTGAGACTTACAGCTGGTGGTGATCTTAAACCGTGTCTTTTTGATCCCTCTTCATTTAATATCCGCGAACTTGGATATCAAAAAGCATTTTCAGAAGCCGTAAAAAATAAACCTGCTTGCGGATCTCTGAATCAAAAAAGCAAATTTTATAATATAGGAGGATGAATAATGTCTGAACTCTCTCACACCGATAATACCGGTCGCGCATCAATGGTTGATGTTGGTCATAAACCGCACCAGCACCGTAAAGCTATTGCAGAAGGATTTATCATGCTGACTCCCGAAACAGTAAATCTTATAAGGGATAACCTCATAAAAAAAGGCGATGTTCTCAGCATTTCTGAATTCGCAGGAATTCAGGGAGGTAAAAAATGCAGCGACCTGATCCCGCTCTGTCATCCCCTGTTAATAACCAGCATTGACGTAAAGACCGAACTCCTGAAAACCGGTGTAAAGGCTACTGCGATAGTACAATGCAACGGACAAACAGGTGTGGAAATGGAGGCTCTGACTTCGGTAAGTATTGCATTGCTAACGGTTTATGATATGTGCAAGGCGGTGGATAAGAGTATGGTAATCTATGATATCCGCTTACTTAGTAAAGAAAAAATATAAAATTATGATACTTGTTAAATCAGTAAATATTTCCCTCGAAAAGGGTACAATCAAAGAACCAATCTCTAAAATTCTTTTGGACAATAATGGGGTTCAGGGGGATGCACATGCCGGTTTATGGCACCGCCAGGTTAGTCTGCTGGGAACCGAAAGTATCGAAAAATTTTCTGCCGAATCCAACAGAAAAATACAATTCGGAGAATTTGCTGAAAACATTACCACCAGTGGAGAATTATTGTACAAAATGAACCCTCTTGATATTCTCTTCAACAAAGAAATTACACTCGAAATTACTCAGATAGGGAAAAAATGTCATGGCGATAATTGCGCAATTTTCAGAGAGGTCGGAAATTGTGTAATGCCAAAGGAAGGTGTTTTTGCACGTGTTATCCGCGGGGGATCTTTGAGAGCAGGTGATACCCTTGAATACCAGGCCAGAGTTTTTAACATTGCTGTAATTACCCTGAGTGATCGGGCCAGCAGGGGTGACTACAAAGATATAAGTGGTGAGGTTATTGAAAAGCGAATTAAATCTCACTTCGGGACCCATAACCGGCAATATAAACTTCAGCGCTACCTTCTTCCGGATGAAAAACTCCAGCTCAAAAATCAGTTTAATGAACTTCTTAAGGCAAATACTGACCTGATTTTTACAACAGGAGGTACAGGAATCGGCCCGCGTGATATTGCACCCGATGTTATCAATCCCCTCCTCGAAAAGGAAATTCCGGGCATTATGGACATGATCAGATTTAAATACGGACAGAATAATCCTGCTGCCCTTCTTAGCCGCTCTGTTGCCGGCGTCACGGGAAAATCTCTTGTTTTTACCCTTCCCGGAAGTCCGAAAGCAGTGGAGGAATATCTTGGAGAAATACTGACTGTTCTGGATCACGCCATACTGATGATTCACGGACTTGGACATTGAAAAAGAAAATAATTAATGTTATGTAAAAGCGAAACTTAATTTCGTTTTATTCTCATAAAGAATATCTTTGCATCAACTAAAAGACCCTGTTCACATATCTGTCTTTTAGGTGCAATTAATTCTGGATATGCGATGAGACGAGATCTGCGGAGTATTGGACTGGTTTTTTTTCTTTTGACTTTTTTCCTTTCAGGTGCATTTGCACAAATACCTGAAGGATATTATTCATCTGCCCAGAACCTGACAGGTACCGAACTTAAATCGGCCTTGCATAATATTATCAAAGGGCATATAACTTTTCCCTACACAAGCTCTGGTACAGATACCTGGGATATTTTAAAAGCATCCGACCGCGATCCCAATAACCCTTCAAATGTTCTTCTTTTTTATACAGGCTGGTCGGTTAATGCTGCACAGGAATACGCCAACGGAGCAGGATGGAACCGGGAACATGTCTGGGCAAAATCTCATGGACCCTTCAGTGAAACAACAAAAGGTCCGGGAACAGATTGCCATCATCTTCGTGCATGCGACATTTCTGTTAACTCAGCCCGTAATAACCGTCATTTTGATTATGGCGATTATGAATATATAGATGGAAGCGTGGCTACAGGATGTAAAACCAGTTCCTCACGAGACGTATGGGAACCCCGGGATGTTGATAAAGGAGATGTTGCAAGAATGATCTTTTATATGGCTACAAGGTATGAAGGAGGGGATGGGTTCCCCGATCTGGAGGTAGTCGATTACATTCCTTCCGTTACCGCAGACCCCGAACATGGAGTTCTTTCCACCTTAATTGAATGGAACATGATCGATCCTGTAGATGATATTGAAATGTACCGTAACAATGTAGTTTACAGTTATCAGAAAAACCGCAATCCATTTATTGACCATCCTGAATATGTAAATTACATTTGGGGTACGCCTGTTCAAACGGAAAACGAACTGCCTCAACTGGCAAACATTACTTATTCTCCAATCGTACCAACATCTGACGATATCGTTAATTTTACAGCCAATGCAAACGATTCTGATGGTACTATCCAGAGTGTAAAACTATACTGGGGATATAGCTCCGACAATCTTTTATACTTCTCCGACATGAGTTTAGGGAACGGAAGCTATAATGCAAGTATCGCAGCACAGTCAGCCGGTTTAGAAATCTTCTTTACAATTGAAGTAAAAGATAATGATGGTGCAGCCAAGATTTCAGATATACAGAATTTTACCATAAATAATGTAACTGCAATTCCGGAATATCTTCAAAACACAGGATTCGCTTATCCCAATCCGTCTTCATCGGTATTGTTTTTGAATCATAATCCCGGAGAACTCGTTTCTCTTTACACCATCGAAGGCAGGACAATTATACAAACCATTGAAAACAGAATGGATTTGAGTCATTTGAGCAGCGGTTTATACATTCTTCAGTTAACCGACGAAAACGGGAAAACACTTAAGACGATAAAGCTCATTAAAAAGTAAGCTCTATCAGTTAAGAAACAAAAAGAATCCGGGAATTATTCCAACCTTAAAAGTGTCGATCCCCTCACCTTCATGGGTATAACGGTAAACAACACCGTTCTGCACATGATCCAGAGCATCCGAAACATAAATTTCCGAGCTTGCAGGATCTACTCCCAGTCCAAAAAAGTTTTTAACCTGCGAACCGGAAACAGCAGAAATAAAAGAACTGTCGGGTAATTTAACTGAATTTACCGGCATTCTCCATATATCCCTGTTTATAAAATATAACGTATCCAGACTCCCGTTAATACATAATTTGGATGGCCAGTTGTCCTCCGGCAGAATAAATACTTTTTCCACAGTATGCGTTCTGGCATCAATCCTGACAAGGCCGGGCTGGTTATTCCCATAAGCACTTCCTTCAAATCCACCATCACAAAGCGCCCATAGCTTCCCGTTTTTATCGAGAACCATAGAATTGGGTTGCTGCAATACCTCAATAGAATCGGTTAATTTATCGGTAAGCGGATTTATAACAAGAATCTTATCATCGAAACTGTAACAATTCGTGAAAACCTCATTTTCAAAAACAATGAACTGCTCGGATGGATGCTGATAAAAATCCGGATTGTTGTTTGACAGGTTAATTTTTCCGCTAATTGTGTATGTAGCGGGATCGAGTATGCTTATTGATTTTGAATACAGGTCGCTGATATAAGCCTTTGTGTTATCAAAAAAGTGTATATATCGGGGAGATTGCAAACCTGTTATTTTATGGGTAAAATCAAATGCCTTAAGCGAGGGATACTTTCCCAGATTCATGGCAATAATTTTACCTGAATTGTTTAACACCACAAATAATTCCCCCTGATAAACTACTGCTGACTGTGCTACATCGCCAAGTGGTATTCCATTCTGACGATAAAACAAATCATTTATAACTGTTTCCGTTTGTGAATTGTAATAACTCAAAGAAGCATTCCCATACATAAAATTACCTTCATTTAAAACCAGCACTCCCCCATCTTCCAATACTTTTTCTGCACTCAGATTGGGTTTGTGCTTTTCTACCCACGTCTCGTCATTCATACAGGATACTGTAAGAACCAGAAAGAAAATTCCTGAAATTACATGCCTGAAACCAGTATATCCCGTACTCATCAGAAATCAATCTTTAACTGTAAACTGTAGTTTCTACCCGGCATTGGTCTTTGCAAAACAGATCTGTATTCCTCATTAAACAGATTATGAATCCTGAGACTGAAATCAAACCTTAACCTTTCCAATTGAACTTGTTTTCCCAATCCAATCTGACTCATATAATAAGGATAAAGCACATCCCTTCTGTTGGCTTCATCACCCGAACTGCTTACATTTCTCTCACTGTAAAAATTCCAGATATAGTTTAGCGACCATGTATTCTGATTGATAAAAAACATAGCATTTGCAGAATGTACAGGAATATAAGGTAGTTGCTTACCATACGAATAATCATACTTATTAAGATTCATTTCCATATCACGGGAATGCGTCATTCCATACCCTGA
This sequence comes from uncultured Chitinophaga sp., assembly GCA_964404825.1. GTDB lineage: Bacteria > Bacteroidota > Bacteroidia > Bacteroidales > JACJXF01. The sequence goes on along the minus strand of CAYOLQ010000009.1, from coordinate 52,791 downwards.
TGTCAGGGTAATACGAGTATGGTTGACTTTGTATCCGAGGGAGAAATTTACCTCCAAACCTTTTATATCGACCTTTTCAATATTCTCAGGAGCAATCCCGTTTGCTTTATATTTCCACATAATCCAGTTTCGTACCTGCGACATGTAAAAGGCTGCATCCTGACTAAATTCCCATCCGCCGCTTTTCGAGCTGAAATGTATACCTAGTTCCTGATCCATACTTCGTTCCTGCCTGAGATCCTTATTTCCCCAGGGCTGATAATACAAGTCGTTCAGAGAAGGAAACCTTGAGTTTGTCGCAAGAAGCAATTTCAGATACAATCTATTATCCGGTAACACATGAAACTCACTCCCGGCTATCATTACAGGTGTTGTTATCGCCTCAGAAATATACTCTGCCCCGGCCTTCAGACTGGAATTCCATCGTTCATTCCACTTTTTAGCAGCAGATACACTCAGATGCGATTGTATCCTGCTTTTTGTATAACCCAGTAAGCTTACTTTTTCGAGGGATCTTACGCGATGCAAATCGGTCCCGGCGGATAACTCAAGCTCAAGGGTTTTTGAAACCCTATATTCCAGATCCATCTTATTATACAAACTGGCAGTTACATTTTCAGAATTGGTTCTGTATTGATAAACCAGATCGCTAAGCTGGATTTTCTCATTGTACAGCAGGTTCATTGTGTTCAGCCCCGAAAAGATTTTAAAACTATATCGTTCACCATAATGCTTATATGAGATGTGACTTCGGATACTTTTATCGGTTTGCCGGTTTTTAATGTCGTCACTTTCCCTTGTACTAAGCAATGGAATACTCCGGGATGATTCCTGTCCCCAGAAACTCATACTAAAAAAATTGTTCTTACCGGGACGGTAATGAAATTCCTGCAAAACACCGTAATAACTGAACCATGCATCCTTGTTTATCATCCGGGGGTAATACCTGCGGCCGGTTTCAAGGTTAACCGAATCATAAATATCATGATTCTCAAAGCTAAAGTCATTGTCTGAATGTGCATAAAAAACCCGGGTTTGCGACTGAAACTTTTTGTTTCCAATTTCAAGACTGATATGCTCATCATGTGTTCCATAAGAACCCGCTCCCTGCAAATAACTCCCCGAAAAACTATTGGTCCAGTCTGGTTCGGTACTGAGATTAATCAGTCCCCCCAGTGCACCTGAAGCTTCCGACATTGAACTGGTTCCGTGGAATAATTCAACATTATCAATAAAAAACATTGGAATCAGCGAAAAATCAACCATTCCAAGCATAGGTGAGTTTAACTCGATTCCATTCCACAATACTTTGGTGTGTGAGGGATCTGTTCCCCTGAAAGAGGCAGAGGCCATTGCGCCGCGACCATAACTTTTAATGAAAATCCCGGAATGCTCTGCCAAAAGCTCAGATAAACTATTGCCTTTGTTAGTCCGTAGCACAAGTGAGTCGAATCGGGTAATCCGAAGGGAATTGAATTTAACCGGTCTGAAGCTGTTTATCTCTACCTCTTCAATATTTAAAGTATCACCGAGTTTCTGAGCATAAGTATTTATTGCAACTATCAGCATTACAAAAAATATCAACCATATTCTCAAAAGGTGCTTCATTCTTTCTTGTTACAACTTATAAAACTTTTGCCTTTGATTATTCTCTTTACTGCTATATTCAAGGATGTACATTCCTTCATTAAGATGGGACAAATTCAACTCAAGGCTTGTTTCGCCCTGATCAAAATATCTGCTTTCCTTAAGCACTCCATCCATTGAAAATATTCTGATCCCGCAGGCCAAACCCTCTTGATTCTCTAAACTCAATTTATCATAGCAGGGATTTGGAAAAAAAGCAAGGCTTTCTTTCAACTTAATATGGCTTGTGAAACTCACATCAACAAGAAATGGTTCTGAACCATCAACAGAAACCGTGTGCATCCCTGGTTTATTAAAACTAAGTGAGAATTTTCCTGAAAAAGAAGTATAATCATCAGAACCATCGGCAAAAACAACTCCGGGGTCTATAACGACACTTGCATTTACAACAGGAAATGGACCCGAAACTGAAAAACCTCCAGACAATGTCGGGAATACATCAACTTGCTCTGATAAAAATCCTATCGTATCCCCAACAAATATTTCATCCTTCTCAGGAATAATCCTGATAAAATTCCATGAAATACTGTTATCACTTATATGTCTGAGACTAATCCTGTCTCCTTCAGCGACTTCGATACTGTCAAACCCACTTGCGAATACTGAATTATTAATTACTGCAAACCATGTCTTCGCATAGGAATTACTCTTTTTTGAACCGCCCCACCCATACTGATATTCCCAGTCGTATCCTATTTGCCAGACATAAAGTCCATTGCCTCCGTATTCATCCTGTCTGAATGCAAGCGATTTTCCAGCAGATCCAAACCCTTCACTCTGAAGCACTGACGTTATCGCGTCTGCAAGACTTATAAAAGGTCTGTCGGGGTTAAATTCAGGCTGAAATCTGTCTGTAAAACGCAATATATCAGCTTTCCCTACATAGTATTTTTTTGAAGGGAGTAAATTGTAATCTTCATAGCTGAGGGAAAAGGAAATCTGTACTGGGGCTAAACTATGTATTACCTGAATTTGAAAGCTGCAGTTAAGTTCCGCATTATCACTAAAAATCAATGAAACTAGTGTTGCTCCTTCAGAAATACCGGTAAACTTTAACTGCTCTTCGCTTATTCCGGAATACTGAACAATTTCTTCATTCTCTATGATTACTTCAGGGATCAACCCGTGCAATTCCTCTCCTCCGTTATCTATAAACGAGTACTTCAAAACACATGAGTCTCCCTTTTGCAGAATTTTGATTTGTCTGTCAAAAACAAGTCCTGCAGGTTCAACAACTTGTATACTTTTTGTAAAAGTGCAGGTTGGATCGGATTGAAGACTTCCGCGGATTTCAGCTACCCCTGTGCTTTTTGTGTAAAGGGTATATCCCGCAATCTCTAGAATTTCCGGTGACATAGATTCCCAAATAATTTCTTCGGATTCTTTCAGTCGTCCGGAAAACAGAGCCCTGGCTGAAAGAATCAGATTATCATTTAAAAGTATCTTTGCAGGCAAATCATCTGCAACAATCATGTTCATTGGTCCGCTTATGTCAGCATTAGGTTGAACATCAGCAATCCCCCGTATATCGGTGGAGATTTCGCCCAGCCATCCGGCAGATTCATTCAGCCCGGTATAGATCATTACAAAATCAATTTCGGGTAACTCAATATAATTACCATGATCATCAATAGCCCAGGAAATATCAATTGCATCACCCCCATCGCCTTCAATAATTTCCAATGTATAAGGATTATCAGGGATCCCCAATGGAGATTGGCTGTTAAGTTTGATATTATCAGCATAACCAAATGCATATGGGGAAGAAATATAAATCCCGTTTTGCATTCTGACATTACCCATCAGTTTTGAACCTGAAAAACTGAGGCTTTCGGAGTCTATTTCAGGGAAGAGTGTATTTAACGGATAATAAGGTTGCAAATGGAAACTGTTTTTCGAAACTTTCCCTGTATTTCCTTGATTATCTACCCATTGCACATCAGCAGCTGAGGTGTTTTCAGGATTAAAATACCTCACTGAATAATCCTTTTCAACCGCCGGTGTATTATGAACACTTCCGGCAATTTCATACCATGTTTCATCGGGAATTCCATTTTTATTTACATCCCGCATCACCTTAATTATCCCAGGTTCGGCATGAGTTTGAGAAGCATTTCCATAAATAATAAAGTCAACTCCATAAGGATTTTCAAAATGGTTGTCGATGGAATTGGTAAAGCCAAAAACAATGTATCCACCGTATGCTCCCAGGCTCAAAGGATTGCCAATACCATTTAGGATTTCAAGCGCAACTGAAGGTGTTCCCGAAACCGGATCGTTTATATGCTGACCAGGAGCAGGCCGGTAATCGAGCAGTTTACTTGCAAAAACGGGCGATTGAGCCGGCAATTGAGTGCCGGCATATAAAAGGACTAAAAATAAAAACACGGATCGCATGATCAAAAAAATTAGGTTCTGCTTTCCAAAAAAGCATATGCGCAATCCGCTTCCGATCAGGTTAAAAATGATTCTGGCTGAAAAATCTGAATCATTCCCTGCTTTTTCACCGAAAGCAAAAAACATTTAAACAATTTTGGCAGTTCTTCTGGCTTGTCCCGCTTTTTGAGCCTTCCCATCCTTTCTGCAACAGGCAGATCGTAACAGTGGCGTAGAATTCAAAAAGCTTTGATTAGGACTTACAGCTGCGGGAACAGCTCCGGACTGGCACTTTGAAAAGTGTTTACCGGATTCCCTTTTAATTCTGTGGTGCGAAAGCACCCTCGAAACCAAAACCTGAACAAAATTAAACTTTTTTTTTATTTGTCATATGGAAAAGAAATTTAATTTTACATTTAAATCACTGGATAATGAGGAAATTCCTCATCATATTTATAACTCAATTCCTCCTTCTGTTTAATCCTTCCCTGGGTCAGCAATCAGGAAGGATATTTTTAAAAGATGGCTCCATAATTGAAATGAAAGAATTTACAAGATTGCAAACTGAGTTGTACTATTTTCAAAAAAACAATCGTTATAACAAAAAAGAACTCACTTCTGTAGATTTTATAAGGAACTATCCTCTTGAAAAAATTGTAAGTATGACTTTCAGATATGAAAAAGGAATTGGAACCGATCAGTTCTATTATCAGCTTCTCATTGAGGGACTTACTTCAAATGGATCCCGTTTCAAAAAAAAAATCAGAACCTGGGACTGGCTTGAGGTTAGTAATCCCGAATCCGGAAACCAGCGAAATTCAGAGATCACTTTTTTTACGGAGAAAAAAAAACTTGATATTGTAAGACTTGAATTTTATCAGAGCTCCGGGCTTTCCCAATAAGATATTCTGCCATTGTTGCTTTACATATTTTAAAAGAATTACCATGAAACTAAATTTTTTCAAAACCGTTTCCTTTGGCATTTTGCTAATGAGTATTTTATGTACTTCATGCAATCGTCCGCATAAGATATTTACCATTGTTCCTGATAATGCTTCGATGGTTGGAACATTCAATCCGGGGAAGCTAATTAAAAAGTCAAAGGCAAATGAAATAAATTATATTAAAAGGGCTATCGGTGAAAATGAGTTTAGTCAGGCATTATTTGATAATCCGGAAATGAGCGGCATTAATTTAAACACCTACTCCGGGTTTTTTGTATTCGGCACAGAGAATAAGTATCTGGGTGTAATCATGCCTGTTAGAAAGCTAAAGGATTTTGAAAGTTTTTTAGATAGTCTTGGACAGGAATATAATGCTGAATTTCCGAGGGAAAAGACAGAAAATTATACCTATTCGAAAAAAGGAAACAATGTTCTCGCATGGAATAAAACTGTTCTGATACACTTAACCAGATTAAAGGGGCCGGATAATGCTGTGGAAGATGCGCTTCCCGGACTGTTTAATCTTGAAGCAGAAAATTGCGTACTGAGTGATAAAGATTTTAAAAGTTTCCTGTCAGAACAAAAAGATCTGAACATCTGGTTAAGCAGCAATCAGTTTGAAGCTCTTACGGGACAAGCCATGGGTATGCTGAATATGTTTGGTACACTTAATAATAATTATGCGCATATCTCTCTTGATTTTCAGGATGGAGGGATATTACTTAGTTCAAATCTTCTGCTAAATCCGGACTTTAAAAAAAATCTTGACCGGTATAATGTAATTGATCTTAATGCAGAAAAGAATATTTTAAAAATGCTTCCGGCTGAAAACCTCATTTTAGCTGGCAATTTCAGACTTAATCCCGCTAAAATGCTTGAAATTCTGTCATCCTTAAATTCGGGGGATCAGCACTTTCTTGAAGAATTTGAACTAAAAACCGGTAAAACTCCTGCTGAACTTCTGAATTCTTTGCAGGGCAGTGTTGCATTCTCTGTTAATGGTATAAAACAAACAAATAACGAAAACAACCCTGAATTCTCTAAAATCCCCCTGGTGGTTGCTGCATTACAAACTAATGATGAGATGGTATTTAGCGAGCTTGTGAATTTTATAAAACTTCAGACACCCGTTATTGAAAAAGATAACTATTATGTTATTATCGAAAATGATTTGCCCCTTTTCCTTGGCCAAAAAAACAAGGTAATTGTATTCTCAAATGAGGAAAAATATCTTACAGAAATTCTATCAGAAGGAGAGCTGAAAAACAATATTCTTTCCCTTGATATTTCCAAAAACCTGATAGATAATCCCATTTGCTTTTACCTGAATCTCGATAAAGAAAGCTATTCACAGGAAATGAATGATTATCTCAGGGATGAAATGGATAAAGGACTTTCAATGGGTCTTGATGGACTTGGGACTTCTTTAAAATGCCTGACTTTAACAGGAAATATTGAAAAGACTGAAGTCAGGATTGATTTTAAAGACAAATCCGTTAACTCCCTGCATGCCATTCTCAAATCAATGGAGTTTTAGTTTCTGAATTGTTTTAAAGACTTCGGTTGGATTGAAACATTCTTTGTTTCACTTCCGGCTTTTCCCGTCACATAATTTTATTCCGCCTTTAAAACAAAAGAAGTCGCGGGTAGCCCCTCTGATTCAGCAATAACCTCAATTTTACCCTTATTTTTCCCTGCTTTTACCACCAACAGACATAAGCCATTAAATGCTTTTCTTGTATCTGCCCTGAATGATTCATGAGAAACGGGATCCCCGTTGTCAACCCCTGCAATGGTTGCCGCACCCCGAACTGAAAACTTAACCCGGTTTTCGGCATTCGGAACAAGAGTGCCTGCTTCATCAAGAATTCTGACTGTAATAAATGAAAGATCCTTTCCGTCGGCTGAAATAGTCGTCCTGTCCGGATCAAGTTCTATCAGGGCAGGTTTACCAGCGGTTTTTACAGTTGTTTTTAAATCCTTCTTGCCGGAAGTTCTTCCTACAGCTCTTACTTCTCCTGGTGAATAACTCACTCTCCATTGTAAATGAAAATCTTCAGGCCCCTTTTTCTTAATTCCCAATGAATTATCGTTAATAAAAAGTTCAACCTCATCACTGTTGGAATAAACCCATATGTCAATGCTGTCTCCTTCTGTCCAGTTCCAGTGAGGAAACAAGTGAATTACCGGTTTATCAATCCATTCACTCTGATACATGTAAAATGCATCTTTTGGAAAACCGGCCAAATCAATAACTCCGAAGTAGGAGCTTCTGGAGGGCCACCAATAAGGAGTAGGTTCACCCAGATAATCAAAACCTGTCCAGATAAACATACCGGATATGAAATCATATTTTTTAACAACTCTCCAGGTCTCTTCATGTGTTGAACCCCATGGCGCGGAACAATTATCGTATGCTGAGCATGTATTATCCGGATTACCTGTAAAATCCGCACCATAATAAGCAGGCCAGCGACGTATACTGTCAGAATCCATATCATAATAACCTCTGGTTGCAAGGGCAGATGTGGTTTCCGCGCCAATGAAGGCTCCCGAGTCATACCTCATTTTAAATTCCGGGTATTCCTCATGATGATAATTGTAGCCAATCAAATCAAGTGCTCCCGACCTGATAATATAGTTAAACGGACCTGTTTCATTACAAGCAGATGTAACCGGACGTGTTGTATCGAGCTCTCTTACAATTCCGGCAAGTTCTCTGGCAATTGGAATACCTGTGGAATCCCATTGTTCTCCGATTTCATTTCCTATACTCCAGATAAAAACCGATGGATGATTCCGATCCCTGAGAATGAAATCCTGTAAATCCTTTTTATGCCACTCATCCCAGTCAAGGTGATAGTCGAATTTCGTCTTTTGCTTTTTCCACATATCAAATGCTTCATCCATAACAATAAAGCCCATTTTATCGCACAGATCAAGCAGTTCAGGCGCAGGTGGATTATGCGAAGTCCGGATTCCGTTACACCCCATCAACTTTAAAATTTCAAGCTGTCTTTCAATTGCTCTTGTATTGATTGCAGCACCCAGACAGCCAAGGTCATGATGATTACATACGCCCAGTATCTTAATCTTCTTTCCGTTAAGGATAAAACCTTCATCCCGGTTGAACTCAAAAGTTCTTATACCAAAAGGTGTTTCATAGGAATCGACCTCTTTTCCCCCGACAATTACCCTGCTTAAGGCTGTATACATATCGGGATCATCTACTGACCAGAGATTCGGATCGTGTACCTTAAAATCCTGATCAATTGAAACAACAGTATCGCCTTCTACAGTAAATTTTGTTTTTTGTTTCAATACCCGGGCCCCGCTTTTATCGAGGATTCTGGTCTCCAGAATGCCTTCTGTCCGGGAAAAATTAGTATTTCTGACTTTTGTCGTAATCTTAATTTCAGCATAACTTTTTGAAGCAACCGGAGTTATGATTTGTGTCCCCCATTGGTCAACATGTACTTTTCCGGTTTTTACCAGCCACACATTGCGGTAAATTCCTGAACCTGAATACCATCGTGAGTTGGGTTGACTTGAATTATCAACTTTCACAATAATATCATTTGGCTTATCTGCATAATTAAGGAAAGGGGTAAGATTATACCGGAAGGAGCTATATCCGTATGGTCGTTTTCCCAGAAACTGTCCGTTTATCCAAACTTCACTGTTTCTGTAAACACCATCAAAATCAATATAAAACATCATAGAAGAATCAACCTCCGCCACAAAAAATGTCTTCCTGTACCAGCCAATTCCGCCCGGCAATGCGCCTCCACCCGGTGATGCCGGATTTTTTTCACTGAACTCTCCTTCAATACTCCAGTCATGAGGCAGATCAATCTTTCTCCATCCTTTGCTTTCTAATCCGGGCATATCCACGGAAATGCTGTCTTCACTAAGAATAAAATTCCACTCTTCACCAAAATCAGAGCGGATTCGTGTTTCACCCGTACTACAGGAACAGAGAAATAATCCCGCCAAGATTGAAATCATGAATAAAAAGCCAGATAGATGTTTCATGCGATTTTCAATTAAGTAATAAGAGTATGATGCTTTATAACCTTCAACATTGCGCCTATGCGCGAAATAATATTGTAAGGAACTGTTTCATTCAGAAATTAAACAAAAATATCTAAAATAAAAACCCCCGCCAGTCCGGTAATTCCAATCGATGTTTCCATTACACTCCATGTTTTGAGAGTATCTTTAATGCTTAAGTTAAAGTATTCCTTAAATAGCCAGAATCCACCATCGTTCACATGTCCGAACATCAGACTTCCGGAACCAATGGCCAGAACCATTAACTCCGGACTCACATCTGATCCGGATAAAAGCGGAAGTACAATACCTGCCGTGGTAATTCCTGCAACAGTAGCAGATCCGACACAAAACCTTAAAACCGTAGAGATTAACCACCCCATAAATAATGGTGAAACAGTCGACTCTTTAAGTAAACTACCAATATAAGCACTAACACCACTATCTACCAATACCTGTTTCAAAGCACCGGCGCCAGCAATAAGTAAAATGATTGTAGTGACGCTTATAACGGAATGGGTCATGGATTCTGTTATATCTTTCATCTTTCGTCCCCTGTTCAAACCCAGCGTATACGCTGCAAAAAGAACCGACAAAAGCATTGCCACCGGCGGATTCCCGATATAACCCAGAACAATCCGAATCTGATTTTCTTCATCCAGAATAAATCCGGCAATTGTTGAAATACCAATAAGTATTACAGGTAAGAGTGCAGTAAAAAAGCTTACCCAAAAACCCGGCATTTCATGATCAGATAATACCCTGGGATTTACAAATTCCGAAAGCGGTCTGGCTTCAATTCTGCTTAATGCCCTTGATAAAAGGGGTCCGGAAATAAATATAACGGGAATTGCTATAATTATGCCATATACCAGGGTTTTTCCTATATCGGCGTTAAACATAACTGCTATTGCCGTTGGTGCAGGATGCGGAGGGAGAAAACCATGCGTAACAGACAAGGAGGCCAGCATAGGTAAACCAACATACAGTAAGGGCAAGCCTGTTGAAGCTGCAACAGTAAATACCAGTGGGATCATTATAAAAAAACCGACATCATAAAACAAGGAAATTCCTACAATAAACCCCGTTAACATCAGTGCAATCTGAATCCTTTTAACACCGAAGGCTTTAATTATGCCTGAAGTCAGTCGCTGTGCCGCCCCGCTTTCCGAAACCATTTTACCAAGCATCGCACCAAAACCGAGAATCATTACAAGATAAGACATCGTACTTCCAATTCCCTTTTCGATGGATACAACAGCCTCATTAACTGTCATGCCCTCTGCCAGAGCAACCGCAAGTGAAACAATAACAAATGAGATAAATGAATTAAGTTTTACTGCCAGAATTAGAATTAACAGAAGACAAATTCCCAACAGGACATAAAGTAGTGGCATATTCTTTAAAATAATTCCGTTTCAGAATGACTAAGGTTTATCTCCCTGCCTATTTTCTCAGGTTTGGGATAATAGGAAATCATTGCTGCTAATGGGGCTATTAAAAAAACCAGACTAAACAGATTATTCGTAATCAAAAGACATACAATTGCAAAAAGACCTATTCCTTCACAACCTGCCATTCGCGTAATAAGAGCACTCTGATAAACCGGAAACTTTTTTGAAATTGGATCATTACTGTTTAGTGCCTTTAATGTCTTAGCGGAAAAATAAAAACTTCCGGGAATTGCAAGTATACTCAGAAACAAAAGCATTGCAAACAAAATTTCAGTAAGATCAGCTGAAAAGAAAAAAGGTTCTGCTGATATGGATAACACTATTACAAGAAAAAACATCATTCCTCCAATTATTGAGAAATAAATGATACGTGTTAGCTGAAGGGCCTTTTTTACATTAAAGGATTCATTCTGCATTTTATAATTATTACAATGGCTATATAAATCTCTTCTTAACTTTGGGAATGGTTTACACCAGCCGGAAAAAAACGGTTGACTGAAAACATTCCAGATTATGATAATAAATGTACAATCTTTGGATGATTTTGCAAGCCTAAATGTAGCAGAATGAATGAAAGTATTTAATTCCTGTTAAATATTTTTTTATTTCAAATAATTCCTTACTTTTGCAAGCCAATTTTATCAGAAAGAAGTTATCGATTATAAATAATATTTAACAATGGCACACCATCATTCAGCACAGAAGAGAATCAGACAAGACGAAGTAAAGCGTGTGAATAATAAGTATTATGCACGAGGAATGCGTAATGCTCTTAAAGAACTCCGTGGCACAACTGATAAAACTGCTGCTGCAGAACTTTTTCCTAAAGTTGTTTCCATGCTTGATAAACTAGCAAAAACCAACGTGATTCACAAAAACAAAGCAGGTAACCTGAAATCCAAACTTCAGAAACACGTATCCAGCTTATCATAAGGATTTGTTCAGAAAAAAATTTAAAAGCTACCCATTGGGTGGCTTTTTTTATTTGTATTCAGTGAACTCTTTTTCCCTACATTCAAAAAGTTCGGTCTTTATGCTGATTTTTTTCCTTAAATCACATTAAGGAATAAAAGTATATGGAGTACAGAAAATCAATTATCAGGAAATGGGCCCTGGAGGACAGGCCCAGAGAAAAACTCCTGAACCACGGAACACAGAGTCTGAGTGATAGTGAACTGCTTGCAATTCTGCTGGGATCGGGTACCCGGAATAACTCAGCTGTAGATTTGGCAAGACAAATTCTCGAATCTGCCGGAAATAATCTGCATCAACTTGGAAAAGCCGGTGTTTCAGAATTAAAACAAATTAAAGGTATTGGTCAGGCAAAAGCCCTGATGCTGATGGCTGCATTTGAACTGGGCCGGAGAAGGAGTCAGACCGAAACACTTACCCGATTTAAAATTACCTCAAGCAAAGATGTTTTTACCATTTTTCATCCTCTGCTGGGCGACCTGCCCCATGAAGAATTCTGGATTCTTATCCTAAACAGATCCAATCAGGTAGTGGACAAGATACGAATAAGTCAGGGAGGCATATCCGGTACTGTTATTGATACCCGTCTTATTCTGAGAAATGCGCTTGAAAAACTTGCCTCCGGTATAATTCTGTGTCATAACCATCCTTCCGGAAATACCCAGCCCAGTGATCCCGATAAAAAAATAACATTGAAAATACAAAACGCGGCTAATTTTATGGAAATCAATTTATTAGATCACATTATCATTGCTGATAAAAGTTTCTTCTCTTTTGCAGATGAAGGTATTCTCTGATAATTTTTAACATAAATCCTTATAAAGCTTTACAACAGACTCATCGATGCACTCTGCAAGCAGCATAGAAATTCTCTTTTTGAAAACCGGATGGACGAAACCGGGATCAACTTCATTCACAGGTAAAAGCGCAAACCTCCTTAAATGCATTCGTGGGTGAGGAATTGTTAGCTTTTCATCTGAAATAATCCTGTTTGCATAAAACAAAATATCTATGTCAATTTCCCGATCAGCATAAGCATCCGTCTTTCTGACTCTGCCCAGTTTCGACTCTATCTTCAGAATTGTTTCAAGAACCTGATTTGGATTCAATTCAGTGTGGGTAACAATACACTGATTGTAATAATCACGCGTGCTTATATAACCCCAGGATTTTGAACAATAAATCCCGGATTTACTTACAATTTTTCCAATATCTTCATTGATTAGCTGTATTGCCCTGTTCATCAAGCCAATACAATCACCCAAATTACTCCCTGTTAATAGATAAACACTGCTCATTCAATTGATTTAATATTATATCTGATTGGATTTTCAAAGTACTGAATATTATTTTAATTTTAGAGGAATTAATATTCGCAAAAACTCACACAATTTAATTATAACCCTATGAAATCCTTTCTGAAATTTACTCTTGCTTCAATAATCGGAGTACTTCTTTCTCTCTTTCTTGTATTTATTATTCTTTTAGGGATTGTTTCTGCCGCTTCTATGGAAAAGCCTCTGGAAATTGCACCGCATACAGTGTTATTGGCAAATTTCGATGTTCCTATAGTTGATCGCGATCCCGAGAATCCATTTGCATCATTCGATTTCATGAATTTTACAGGTACCGGGGGAATGGGACTGAACCAGATTCTCACTAACATTGATAAAGCTTCAAAAGATGAAAATATCGATGGCATTTTTATGGATCTGTCCACCGTCTCATCTGGTATTGCGAGTATTGAAGAAATCAGGAACGCTTTGATTAAATTCAAGGAATCCGGAAAGTTTATTATTGCACACGCCGACTATTATACTCAGGGCGCATATTACCTTGCTTCTGTGGCCGACAGTATTTACCTTACACCGGAAGGTCAGGTAATGTGGCTGGGACTTAGCGCCGAACCGCTTTTCTTTAAGCGTGCATTAGAAAAACTTGGAATTGATGCACAGATTATCCGCGCTGGTGAATATAAATCTGCTGCCGAGCCGCTAATGTATGAAAAACTCAGTACCGAAAACCGGGCACAGATAAGCGCATATATTTCATCTATCTGGGGTACAATTGTAAATAATATTGCGAAATCCCGGAATATTGATGCAGCTGAACTTAACAGGATAGCTGATCAGATGCTGATTAATAACGCCTCATCTGCTCTCGAATACAATCTTGTTGATGGACTGAAGTATTTCGACGAAATTCTCAGCGAATTAAAAATGCTTACATCTACTGAAGAGAAAAAAAATCTAAGTTCTGTTAACCTGAAAAAGTACACCAAAGTACCCAAAATTCAAACTGAGAAAAAAGCTATTGTAAGGGATAAAATTGCTGTTATTTATGCCGGAGGAACAATTGTTACAGGTGATGGTTCAGACGGTAGTATGGGTTCCGACAAAATTGCTAAAACTATTCGCGAAGCCCGACGCGATAGCAGTATCAAGGCTATTGTTCTTAGGGTTAACTCGGGTGGTGGAAGTGCACTCGCATCTGAAATCATCTGGAGAGAAGTTAAGCTGGCATCAGAAGTCAAACCACTTATTGCTTCCCTGGGAGATGTTGCGGCTTCCGGTGGGTACTATATCGTTGCTCCCGCCAGTAAGATAATCGCAAGCCCCAATACTATTACCGGGTCTATAGGGGTAATCGGTTTATTGCCCAATTTTAAAGTTTTTATGAATGATAAACTAGGCATTACAACAGATGTTGTTAATACCAACGAACATTCGGATCTGGGTTCTGTTTACCGCCCATTAAAACCCGAAGAAATGGTTATCATCCAAAATGAAGTTATGAATACCTATAAAACTTTCACATCCAGAGTTGCTGAAGGCAGAAACCTGAGCATTGAGCAGGTCGATAAAATTGGTCGTGGCCATGTATATTCAGCATCGGATGCAAAAGAAATCGGTCTGGTTGACGACTTTGGCGGGCTAACCCGGGCTATTGAAATTGCTGCAGAAGAAGCTAATCTTGTGGATTATCGTATCGTTGATTTCCCAAAACTGGAGGATCCTTTTGATGCAATTGTCAGACAACTATCAGGAGATGTCAGAATACATATGATTCAAAAGGAACTCGGAGCCGATTATAAATACTATAAACAATTACAGACTATTAAATCAATGAAAGGTATTCAGGCAATTATGCCTTTCGAAATTGAATTATTCTGAGAATTTCATCCGGCTAAATTGTTATTAGATTGAATCTTTTTTAATTAACCAGTGTGAGGCTGTTGCGTATTAATTTAAAAAATTGAAAAAGAAGAATATACTTTCATTCCTTTTACTTCCATTAAGCTGGATCTATGGTTCAGTTGTTTTTATACGCAATAAATTATTCGATTTCGGGATTCTTCCTGAAACCGGGTTTAAAATACCTGTCATTTCCGTTGGGAATATTACCGTCGGCGGAACGGGTAAAACTCCTCATATTGAATACCTTATAAGGATTCTTAGAGAAGATTACAAAATTGCTGTTTTAAGCCGTGGATATAAGAGAAAATCTGAAGGCTTTATTCTTGCCGATGAAAACTCCGATGCGGGTCTGATTGGTGATGAACCTCTTCAGATTAAAATGAAATTTCCAGAAACCATTGTCGCTGTTGACGCTAATCGTCGAAATGGAATTACTAATCTTATTGCTTTGGATAAGAAGATAGATGTAATTCTGCTCGACGACGCTTTCCAGCACCGGTACATTAAACCGGGTCTTTCCATTTTGCTTGTCGATTACAACCGCCCGTTCAGGGATGATTTCATATTACCATCCGGAAGCCTCAGGGAATTCGCCTCAGGCAGGAAAAGAGCTGATTTGATACTGGTATCCGGATCCCCCGGAAATATTACACCTGAAGTACGGAAGAAATTCTCAAACGAGCTGATAGTAAATAAATCACAGCAAATTTATTTTTCAAAAGTCTCACCGGGTGAACCGCTTTTAGTTTTCAGGGATTTGAAGAATATGGCAGATGAGGCTTTGCCATCAGAACCTTCCATTTTACTTGTTTCAGGAATTGCAAACCCGGCCAGGTTGAAACTATTTGCAATGAAAATCTCAAAAAACATTACAGAATTACAATTCTCTGATCATCATTTATTTAGTAAAAATGACATTCGGAAAATAATACGGGCTTTTGATGAAATGAAAGGAAAAGAAAAAATTCTCATTACTACGGAAAAAGATGCTGTCCGTTTACAAAAATATTCCGATCTTCCCGGAAATTTAAAAAGCAGAATGTTCTACATCCCAATCTGCATTGAATTTATCAACAGAGATGAGGAGAACTTCAACAAACAGATAATTTCATATGTTAGCAGCAATAAATGAAACAGTAGCCTTTATTAAGGATAAAACTAAGTTTCAGCCCGAAATAGCAATAATCCTCGGTACCGGTCTGGGTGGGATGGTAAACGATATTGATGTATTTATGTCTCTTGATTATGAGGAAATTCCAAATTTTCCCGTAAGCACAGCACCCGGACACCATGGAAAGTTAATTTTTGGTATCCTGGGTGGTAAAAAGATAATGGCCATGCAGGGTCGTTTTCATTTCTACGAGGGCTATACCATGCAGCAGGTAACGTTCCCTATCAGGGTGATGAAGTTTCTTGGAATTAAATATCTTTTTGTGTCCAATGCCAGTGGCGGTATGAATCCATCTTTTGAAATCGGCGATCTTATGATTCAGACAGATCATATAAACCTCCTTCCAAACCCCCTGATTGGAAAACACTTTCCTGAATTTGGTGATCGTTTCCCCGATATGAGTGAAACTTATGACAAGAATCTCATTAACAAAGCTCTTCAGATTGCAAAAGAAAATAATATAATTGTCCGTCAGGGTTGTTATGTTGGAGTAACCGGTCCTACTCTCGAAACCCCAAAGGAATATCAGTATTTTAGAGTTATAGGCGGTGATGCAGTCGGAATGTCCACCGTTCCTGAAGTTATTGTTGCGCACCAGATGGGGATGCCATGTTTTGCCATTTCTATTATTTCAGACCTTGGTGTTCCCGGAAAAATAGTTGAAGTAAGTGCAGAAGACGTTCAAAGGGCCGCAGCTGCTTCCGCTCCCAAAATGACATTGATTATGGAAAAACTGATAGAAAGCCTCTGAAAAAATTATTGTCTGATAAGCACAACAGCTTTTTTAAATCTTTCCCGTTCACCTTTCAGATTCCAGAATTCAGCAAATATTACATAAATTCCGGAATTACATATTCCACCGTATTGATCCCTGCCATCCCACAGAAACATTCCCTTGGTACCCAATATCTCATTCTGACCCGGAAAACAAACAAATCTGCCTGAAGGATCAAATACTGCAACTGTACCTACAAATCCTTCTCTATTTATTACATAATGTATTTCAAGAATATCATCAATTCCATTATTATCGGGGGAGAATATTTCAGGAACAATCTCCAGCGTATTTTGTGAATCATTATTCGATATGGATTGCGAATTTTCCCTCCCCGGAGTAGCAAAATCAGAAATTGAAGATGCTGAATGCCAGTAAGATTGATCTCCTGTATTTCTGTTGAGTAGAAGTCGTTCCAACGAAACTCCATGCAAATCAGATAACATTGGAAATGAATCTTCGGGTTTATAGCAATATTTATCAATAGGCTCAAGAGAACGGTTTACAATTCCCAGGCAAGCTCCTTCATCAGGAAGTGCAGGCATATCTCCTGCCTCAATTATCATCGTTTGGTCAGGCACATTATGACAATTTAAGAGGCTTTCTTTATCCCTGCATAAAACCAGAAAATCCCCGGGGAAAAATAAAAATGGAGTTGACACAGGTATGGAAGGATTTCCGGAACCAGATTCCGGTCCGACAGATATCCTTACATCCGACAAATCCAGAAGCTGGTCAGATTGATTAAATAATTCAATGAATTCGGGGCAACCGGGCAAAGATGAATACATTACTTCTGAAATGATGATATCAGTCAATGATATTTTTTCCGGCAATCCGAACTGTATTTCTTTGCTTCTGACAAGTGCATTACCCGTACAATCTTTGATTCCGTCGGGTACCCTCAATTGATAAACCAGTCCTTTTTTGAAAGTCCCTTTAAACTGTATCTCCAGATTCCCACAAAAGTACTCTGAAAAACACAGCGAATCTGCAAGCAACAACTCATCTGAAATGGAAAATGAATCAGGTAAAGGTATTGACTTAGAATCCACATTTTTGGTAAACACCAGTCTGATTGTTGAATCATTAAGGTATTCCAGTCTGTCGATACTAGGCGCAGCGCTAAAAGTATTTGTCCCTGATACCGAATTTTGCCTTCCCGGTGTTCCTCCCGTGTTATCCCCGGATACCCTCCAGTTCTCTTTGCCTCCACATGAATTGTCAGTATCAATTCTTTCGAGCGACCATCCTCCCTGCGACTTATACTCATCCTCGTACCAATCGGAATAAAACTCGGCCGCTGTAATTATGTCTCCATATGGATCCTTTAAAAAAAACTGTTGCCCATCATTCGTAATCACTGTTGATGAAGTAAACAGAGGAAGTATACCTAAACCCTTGTCTCCGCTGGTTATGATTAAATACTCGCCTGGATTAATAGTATACTCCGGAAATCGCCATTCTTTTTTACCTGTCTGCAAAATAAATGAGTCCAGAGCAATTGGGAATTCACTCCTGCAATACAACTCAAGATACTCCTTCTCCGGAAGATGTACTGCAGGAGAAGGATCCGCCATTATTTCACTGATGATTATATCATCTTTTTCTGCCCGGTAATAAAAGAATTCAACACTGTCGCTTATCAAAATATTACCTTCCTGATCTTCAAGATTTTTTGCAATTAATTTATAGCCGGTTCTTTGGGCAAATTCGTGTGCAAAATTACATGTAAGCATTTTACCATTTTTTATAATGCTTTCAGGAGAGAGACCCCCGGGCATGAGCAGAAAATTCTCTTCTGAAAGAATGCCATTTCCGATTTCTTCAGACATTTCCAGAACAATTGATTTTCTGCCGGCAATTTCAAAATTATTTATTTCGGGGGGAATAGAATCGACAAGAAAAAATGCCTGAATATTAACATCATCCAACCACAGCAATCGGTCTTTTGATGAAGTGTAACTGAATGACAACATAAAGTGTTTTAAACCCGGAAAGTAATAATTGTCTTTTTGAGACTTCCCGATACTTCTGAATTCATTTCCCGGAATACTTCCAAAAATCTCCCAACCATTTTCAGTATCCCTTTTAATCATAAAATGAAAAGGAGACAAACCAATATCATTTTCGTAATTTACATCGGTTGCGCAAATTAAAGAAAGAACACCATCAATAACAGCATAAAGTCTGAGCGTATCATCACTCCCGGTAATATTAACCCCGAATATATATCCGCTTAAGTCATTTAGCCCATCTGTTTCACGGGCTGATTTATCGCTTGCCAGAAAAACCTGCCATTTATTGGAAGAAGAAGGGGTGTAGGAATGCTGTATGGTAAATTCCCAGCTGATGTTGTTGTTTAAATCAAACCTACCGGTTTCCAACGAAATCCTGTCGGTACCCGAGGTAGTATTATCAAATGCATGATGCAGAGAGTATAAACCCGACAATGCCTGATCGGGTGAAGATTCCCAGCGATTCTCGGGAAACTGTTCCCAGGTACCGCCAAGGCCGCTTTCGAAGTCATCATAAACCTGACCCAATACAAAAAGCGGCCAGAATGAAAAAATAAAGTACATTTTTTTCACATCCGGATAATTTTTGCGATTTTTGCGGCTTATAAATCGAAAGTCTGATTGGGGAGAAACATAAAATTAATAAATATTTTTTATCATTTACTAATAAATTAAAATAATAATTATGAAAGTTGCTGTTGTTGGTGCAACTGGTCTGGTTGGTCAGATTATGTTGAAAGTTCTTGCAGAAAGGAATTTTCCTGTCACGGAATTATTACCTGTGGCATCAGAGAAATCTGTTGGAAAGGATGTTGAGTTTAAAGGTAAAAAGTATAAAGTGATCAGCATGCGGGATGCAATTGCACAAAAACCGGCACTAGCTATTTTCTCAGCTGGTGGAAATACCTCTCTGGAATGGGCTCCTGAATTTGCAAAAGCAGGAACAACGGTTGTTGATAATAGTTCAGCCTGGAGAATGGATAAAACCAAAAAGCTGATAGTGCCTGAAATCAATGCAGATACACTGGGAAAAGATGACAAAATCATTGCCAATCCCAATTGCTCTACAATTCAAATGGTAGTAGCACTTGCGCCCTTGCACAGAAAATTTAAGGCAAAACGTCTGGTTATTTCAACTTATCAGTCCGTTACCGGAACCGGTGTTAAGGCCGTTCAGCAGCTTGAAAACGAAAGAGCCGGTATATCCGGCCCAATGGCCTATCCACATGTAATTGATAAAAACTGTATTCCACAGTGTGATGTTTTTACGGAAAATGGATATACGAAAGAGGAAATGAAACTCGTAAATGAAACCAAAAAGATAATTGGCGATGACACTATTCGTGTAACAGCTACCGCAGTAAGAGTGCCTGTTTCAGGAGGTCATTCCGAAACAGTTAATGTTGAATTTGAACACGAATTTGAATTAGACGATATCCGCAAAATATTATCTGATTCACCCGGAATAATCCTGCAGGATGACCCCTCTAAAAACCTGTATCCTATGCCCAGAACAAGCGCCGACAGGGATGAAGTTTTCGTGGGAAGAATCCGGAGAGATGAAACACAGCCAAAAACTCTGAATTTCTGGGTAGTATCCGACAATCTTCGCAAGGGTGCTGCAACGAACGCTGTTCAGATTGCAGAATATCTGCTTAAAAAGGGATTACTCTGAAAGTTGCCCGGTTTGATACTTCAAGAATTGCAGACAGAATCCGGCTTTGCAGTAGACTGATTCATGTGTTTACGAATTATCAGACAAATATTTAGTACAGAAAATCATTATAAGGATATCTTACGGCGTGAATTTCCTTTACCTGCCTGTAAAGTAATTCCTTGAATTCATCAATATTCTCCTTCCGTTTAGCCGAAATAAACATGGAGGTAGCATTATTCCTTGCCATCCAGCTGTTTTTAAGCTCATCGAGGGTCATGTTTTCAACTGTGGAGGGTGAAAGGTCATCCTCCTCCTTATGAATGTAGGTATAAGCGTCAATTTTATTAAACACCATTATCATTCTTTTATCACCTGCACCAATTTCCTTTAGCGTTTCATTAACAACCCTTATCTGTTCTTCAAATCCCGGATGTGAAATGTCAACTACATGAAGGAGTATATCGGCTTCACGCAATTCATCAAGGGTTGATTTAAACGATTCGACAAGATCATGAGGCAGTTTTCTGATGAATCCTACAGTATCGGATAACAAAAATGGCAGATTTTCAATTACAACTTTGCGCACAGTTGTATCAAGGGTTGCAAATAATTTGTTTTCCGCAAACACATCAGATTTGCTTATAAGATTCATTAAGGTGGATTTACCAACATTGGTATATCCTACAAGAGCCACACGGGTCATTCTCGCTCTGTTTTTGCGCTGTGTGGCCATCTGTTTATCGATTTTGGATAATTGTTCCTTCAGACGGGTAATTTTATCCCTGATTATCCTGCGGTCGGTTTCAATTTCTGTTTCCCCGGGTCCCCTTAAACCTATTCCTCCCTTCTGACGCTCAAGGTGAGTCCACATGCGCGTTAAACGGGGGAGAAGATACTGGCATTGTGCAAGTTCTACCTGAGTTTTTGCATGAGCTGTCTGTGCCCTTGTAGCAAAAATATCCAGAATCAGATTGGTGCGATCCAGAATCTTAACATTAAGTTCTTTATCCAGATTTCTTAATTGTGTCGGGGACAGTTCGTCGTCGAAAATTACAAGATTTATATCGTTTTCAATAACAAACTGACGGATTTCTTCGAGCTTTCCTGAGCCAATAAATGTGCGGGGATTTGGAGATTCCAGTTTCTGAGTAAAATTCCTGACATGAACAGCACCGGCAGTTTCTGTCAGAAATGCCAGTTCATTAAGGTAATCATATACTTCTTTCTCATCCTGATTCTGGTTTATAACCCCAACCAGGACAGCCTTTTCTGCTTGTACGTTCGTTTCGAAAAAATCAGCCATAGTATCATAATTCGGTTGCAAAGGTAGTTAAAAAGTATTTAGGCCCATTAGGGGTAATGGAATTGGAAGAGTAGGAAACGAAATGCAGGATATGATTGCCGGAAATTAAAAAGAGGAAGACGGAAATCAAGTATGCTATCCATGATTTCCGTCTTCGGAAAATTTGAGTACTTTAATTATCTAATGTACTAATTAATGAATCTTCTGTTATTAAAAATAGCATTTTTAATAGCAGGTTTAAGTGTTTCTGCTGTATTGTAAATCATTTGAAGATCATTTGGATATGGAATAGCTTGTCTTTTAATCTTTTCCAAGGCTTCAGCATCAAGAGCTCCCTCTTCTCCAATTGCACGGGCCGATGAATGTGTAAAAACGTTCTCTGCCCCTATTGGTTCCTTAACCAGAAGTTTACGAATGGGTTCAAGTTCAATAATTTCAACTTCTCCCCTGATTGAAACAGACTTTTTCTGTGTGGTTTCCACAAGTGAACATTGAAGTGTCTTATACCGGATAATTTTTATGTCGTTTCCGGCGGTATCTTTCATAACATTACCCCTGGCATCTTTTGCATAATCGAAACCATTTTCCACATCCTTCTTATAAATTTTATCCAGGTTTCTGGTATCTTCGGGTGATACTACTATATCGATAATATGAATAACTGCCATATAATCATAATCAATTTCTTCATTTAAATGACGAAGGTGAAATTCCACCCATTCAGAGTTAAGTTCCTGAGAATTAAAGGTTAACAGTTCATCCTGAAAATCAGGAGATATTAAAATTCTTGCACTATTCTCCACCTGAACCAGTACCCGGCTTATTCCCTGATAGCGCGCCCTTATGATCAATTCATTAAGATCAGGATAAGAATCGCCTGAATACTGCTGTGCCCTGATAAGCTGATAGTATGCCTCCCTATGAGAAATTTTATCAGGGTTCTGCAGCAATTTTTTTCCATTTGCATAAAAATATTCAGCTGCTTTACGTTTAGCAGACACTATTTCAGCGTCATAATCCACAAAACTATAGTTAAGACTCATTCCGTCAAGGTTCAGCGGAAGAACGGTTCTTACCCAGGACTGGCGGGCTTTAAGGCTTTCGTAGCGGGCAAAAACCTCATCATAATTGTTGGGATTATTCTCCAGTTTAAGGTATTTAACTCTCTCAAGATCCCTGTCGTTTGCAAGTTTATATGCTTTATCAAGAATTCTTGCATCATCCTCACTGTCGGGGTTTTTGATTAATTTTTTAACAGCTTTATTGATAACCGCATCATAATTACCTCTTTGAAGCTGTTTGCGTGTGCCTCCGCAAGAAGAAATAAGAATAACACTAATCAGAAGGAATAAAAGTTTTCTCATAGTTTATGTATTTCAAATTTGACATTACTAATATATAAAAGATATCATTTAGAAGTAATGTTTTTACAAATATTCTGCTTTGGGAAAAGAGAAAGATAAAGATTGAAAAGAAAAATCCCGGTCAGCTGACCGGGATTCTTTATTATTGTAAAACGAAGTTAATCGGAAAAGTATAAAGCACTTTTACAGGTTTACCTCTCTGTTTTCCCGGAGTCCAAGCGGGAGATGCCAATACAACGCGGATGGCTTCCTTGTCAAGTGCCGGATCTACAGGTACCACAACTACTGGATCAACCAGCTTACCCTTAGAATTGATGGCAAATTGTACGATAACCCTTCCACTGATCCCGTTTTCAGCTGCAATATCCGGATAACGAAGATTCTGGAAAATATATTTTCTGAATTCAACTGCAGGATCCCCGCCATTAAAAGTTGGCATATCCTCAACGATATAAAAAACCTCTTCTTCAACAAATTCCTCTTCCTCTTCGGCAAAACCGGTGAACTTGAATTCAGTTTCAGCATTTGCTTCAACATCAAAATCAAAATCATCGTCAATCTTTGCATCATCCTGAACAATATTCAGAATTTCAGCCACCTGTTGCTGTTGAATTGGCTCGGGTTTAGGCTCTTCACGTCTTGTTATCTGCATTTCTTCCACTTCGAATGTTGCATCTGCAACAAGCTTATCCTGTTTTGATGTGTCGGGTTTAGTCGTCCACTCAAAAGCTATAAATGTAAGGGAAAGAACTACTACAAGTCCAATCTGAAGGAACACTCCTCTGTTTCTTTCAAGATCAGCTTTAATTGATTTTTTTAGTTCCATGGTATTTGATTTTGCGGGTCTAAAAATAGTAAATTATATGATTAATTTCAAAAGAATTTTTCAAGTTGATTTTCAAATATGCGGGATAATCTTTACCTCATTGATTAAAAACGAAATGCTATTTATTCTATTCTGTTAATTATCTGCATTTTATATTGATAATTTATGCATTGCACCTTCCCTTTTTTTAAAAATAATAATCAGTATAAATAGTATTTTCGCAACTTCAGTTTTTCCGGATTATCCCTTTTCAACAACTTTTCTAATCCCTTCATATAGAATTAACCGGTTTCCCTTGTAATTACATCAGGGTAAATTTAATCGGGAAGGTGTACCGCACACTTACCTTCGTATTTCCCTGTTTACCGGGAGTCCAAAGAGGAGATTCCGAAATAACCCTTATTGCCTCCTTGTCCAGGGCAGCGTCAACTGAACGTACTACAACCGGATCAACCAGTTGGCCTTTCGAATTTATCGTGAACTGCACATATACAATGCCTCCAATTCCATTTGATATGGCTATTTCCGGATATATAACATTTTGCATAATAAACTTTCGGAATTCAGTGCCTGGATCTCCCCCGTTAAAAGTCGGCATATCCTCATACGGTAGAAATTCATAAGTCTGTTCAATAATATTTTCAGGTTCAAAATCAAGACCGTGATTAAACACTTCCGTATTCCCGTTAGCCTCAACTGTGAAGTCAATTTCAATATCAATTGGAGTATCATCGGGAACAAATGTAATTATGTCCGGGATTTTCAGTGGCATTGGTTTGCTCTTTTCCCTGATAGTAGATTCAATTTCTTCGGTCAGAAAACTTTCCGTAAAATTCAGGTTTTGCCTGATTTCATAATCAGGTTTGGTTTTATGATTAAAAGCCAGCAGTACCAGAGAAAGTGAAAGCAATAGACCAATCTGCAGAAACATTCCCCTTTTCTTTTCAAGATCGGCATCATTTGATTTTTTCAGTAGCATGGCAATAGGTTTTGTGATTAATAGAATTTTGCTTGCTGTGTATGATTGAAACAAATTCTGAGGATCTTACCTCAGGATTCGATCATAATGAGAGTTAATCGGCAGGTGCCGGGAACTTTTTGGTTAACCTATATATATGCAGAATGCAAATATTAAACCAAACTTCACTATTTTACAAAGTAAATAGACCCTGTATTTGTTAAAAAAGCGTTTTCTATCCTTGCGACCAGAAACTTTTGGATTTTTTCTGATTTCTTGGGAGATATCCAAAAAACTCTTACTTTTGGCATTCTTTAAAGGGGATATAGCTCAGTTGGCTAGAGCGTGTGGCTGGCAGCCACAAGGTCAGGGGTTCGAAACCCCTTATCTCCACCTTAATAAGTCAATGGAATAGATTCCATTGGCTTTTTTAATTCCTTGTAACGATAATATGCAGGCAGGTAACTAATACCCTTGCCATCCTGAAACACAATACCATTTTGTCCTAAGGAATTATTGTATACTTAAAGAAAATGAATGCAACAATTCTAATAGCTTTGTTGTTATCTGTACTGACAGATTAATATTATTTATTTTTTTCTATAAGAAAATGAATAATTATGTTGGTTTTGGACTACTTTTGTAACATATTTGAAAATCACGAAAGATTTATAATAATGAAACCATTTGAAACATTAAAAATAAGTGTTGGCATATTTACACTTATTCTTTTTGCAACCTCAGTTAGTGCGCAGTATACAGGAGGCTCCAGTGCAATTTCCGTTAACAGTTCCAGCTTTGGAGTATTGAATTTTGATAATTCCAATGCCTGGAATAAAGTATTTATTACAGACAGACCTGTTAATTCCACATATCAGACCGGTAGTCCGTTTGTAAATACGGAATGGCAAATGGCCGATATAACCCTTCTTGAAAATCAGGCAAAAATTCTGAATGTTCCTGTAAGAATTGATGCAAAAGCAAACCTTATTGAAATAAATCATGAGGACAGGGTAAAAGTACTACACGCTACGAACACTTATAGTCTTGCTTTTAAATCAAATGAAGAAGTATATATCAGTAATTCTACACTAGGTATTGCTGAACCGGTTGGCTTTTTTAAAATTATTTATAATAAAAAATCAAGCCTTCTATGCCATTATTCCACCAAACTGGTTCAGGGAGCTTATAATCCAATATTAGATGCCGGGATTAAAGAAGATAAACTGGTAGTTGAACAGACATATTATATTTTCCAAAAAGGCAAACTTCTGAAACTTGAGAAAAACCGTAAAAAACTTTTGCATCAGTTCGAAGGCCAGCCTGAAATTTCCCAATTTATTAAAGCTCAGAAAATTACTCCAAAATTTGAATACGACCTGCTGAAACTAATCGGCTTCATCGATTCTCTTTCGTAAGACATTAACTCATCCAAAAAAAAAATCGCATTGGATTTTCCTTTGCGATTTTTTTTATAAGCTCATCTCCCATAATACTCATAAACTCGGAATTTAGCAAGCGGAAGAGCCCTTCACTTACAACCTTATAATAATCGGATCCATATAAAACTCTGGAAGCAACAATACTACCATTGCAAAGCAGATTTTATAGTGCTTTCGTGTAATCTGTTCTGTAAAAATCTTTATAATGAATGTCGAAGCCATGCATCATATCAATAATTTGATCTCCCCATTGCTCAGATTTTCCACTTGTATATTTCTTCCATGAATCATCTCCCCCGAAATGAGCAAGATTCAGTCTTAACCGGGGAGATTTTTCCAAAACCGGAACCCGGTTTGCTGCCATATTAAAAAAACTGAGTAGTCAGAGCTCCTTAAAGATTTCCTATTTCTTGGTGCCTTTTTTCCCTTTCTCTGCAGGCTGCGTTGCAGAGGGGCTAACATTCATTGTCATCACATTATAACCAACGGTACTTATCCGGGCTGGTTGATTCTTATTAACTTCCCTGACAATCATGCGGGATCTTTCTTTGGATGCTTTATACTGATGGTCAGATTCCATTACAAATCCATTTGTCTGCCCGGTGTATACTGAAGTAAAAACACTGGAAGAGCCCATTTTTGCCCACAATTCTTTTGGAAGTTCTGAAGTCATCCAATAACTTATCATGCTTTCTTCATCTTCAAAATAATATTCCTCACATGCATAACCTGCGATGGTCTTGGTTTTTCCGGTCTTTTTAAAGCCTGAATAATAGTTTTCAACCTCTTCTGAATTAGTCTCGTTTACCGAAGCAGTGCTTACTGAGTCGGACTGAAAAGCTCCCAGAGGGCTGGCAAAACCATTTTTTTCAGATCCATCGTCACCCAGAATAAGCATTAACATATTATCGTAATCGAAAATCATCGTTGAATACTTATTATCTTCGTCTTTGAATTCCATTGCAAAGCCATTATTTTTATCTGAATACTGAGTTGTATAATCAATTATACCTTCAGATTCACCATCATCGTTCCATGTTTCAACATCCATCTTGATATTACCGGTAAAATCATAGTTGTCCTTCATATTTGCAGGCCGCTCCATGCTAATTCCCATTTTACCCATCAGTGCTTTGGACATTGCATCATCGGAGGAAGACCCTGATTTAGATTTTGATTTATCACCTTCTGCAGGTTCAGCGGGTTCAGCGGGTTCAGCAGCCAAAGTTGAATCGGTTTCACCTTCATTCTTCTTTTTATCTTTATCAAGAATCTTGTTTTTTAACTTGTCAAATTCTTTATCTACGGCCTTATTAATTTGGTTATCAACCTCTTTGTCGGCATCATAAACTGCCCGGTTCTGAGCGGTTCTGGCTTTGGATTTTACATACCCATCGAGGACCTGGGCGCTGATTCCTAAAAAACTACCAGACAGAATTAATACTGTAAGTAGAATTATTTTCATTTTCATTTCCGGGGATTGTGTTGGTTTTCACTCAAAAATAATAAATTCTATTGAAACAACGTATATTAATTTTTTTTCAGCTGCCTTTTAATGAGTCTGGCTCTGGACGAAAACCCGGCAGAGTTTTTTGGTATTTGATCATCTACTATTTCAATAAATTCATTTGTGAGTTCCGGATAGTGTTTCAGGTGATTTGCAATAATCTGCATTGCATAAACTTTTTCAGCAACAGTCTGTTCCTCCCTTGTAAGCCAGTCGAAACATATATCCAGTAAAACACCATGGTATTTTACCCCGATTTCCATTCTTGAAAAAATTTTAAGAAGATTGCGTCTTGTTCCCGGATGAGAATACTCCCTGAGGTTTCGAATGAGTATACCAACATAGGGTTGAATCATCTCAGGATATGTAAGGGTAATGCCCTCGACCACCCATGCGGCCCTCATTGGAAGAGGATCCTGCTCATTTAATATGAATTGTATCAATTCCTTAAAACCGGACGCATCATTTCCCAGAGTATGAATTGTGAAATCAATATTAGTGCGGGATAACTCCGATAAAAGTTGGGCTTTTATATCCATATTTATGATTTAAAATCAAAAGTATCAAATGCAATTCATTTTTTAACTTATATGAATTGATTTTTTTTCTTCATAACAAATAGCAAGAATCGGGTTTCAATCCACCCGGGAAAACTTTATTTTTGAAAAAACTATTTCTATGACAGATTACGAAAAAATTGCAAAAGCTATTCATTATATAACAGAAAATTTCACTCAGCAGCCGCGTCTTGAACAAGTATCGGAATATATTGGAATTAGTCCCTTTCACTTTCAGAAAATGTTTAAAGAATGGGCAGGAGTTAGTCCGAAAAAGTTTCTTCAGTATATCAGCCTTGAGCATTCTAAAAAACTTTTGAATGCTCAGTACTCACTTTCAGAAACAAGCTATAACACCGGGTTATCGGGCAGTTCCAGACTTCATGATCTCTTTATCAAAATAGAAGGGATGACTCCGGGAGAATTTAAGAATGGAGGTAAGGACCTTTTGATTTATTGGAATAATTATGAGTGTACCTTTGGAAAACTTATTATAGCCTCAACATCAAAAGGAATTTGTCATATTGCATTTACCGAATCCATTCAAGAGGGACTTGCGGAGCTCCGGAAAAAATTCCCTGCTGCAAACTGTATTAAAGCAACTCACAATTATCATGAGGAGGCATTATCAGTTTTTAATTATAAGCCATCAGAAATTTCCCGTGTTAATCTTCATCTTAAAGGAACAGCCTTCCAGTTAAAGGTATGGGAAGCACTGTTAAAAATACCTTCAGGAAGTCTCACTACCTATTCCGGAATTGCTGAAGTAATTGGAGCAAAGGGGGCAGCCCGGGCAGTAGGAACTGCAGTAGGTGATAATCCTGTTGCCTATCTTATACCCTGCCACCGGGTTATCCGTGCAACAGGTATCATTGGTGAGTATCATTGGGGAAGTGTAAGAAAAAAAGTAATGATTGCTAAAGAGTCTGCAGAAGTCTATGGTGAATAGCTCAAATCTGTTCAGAATTTCTGAACGGCATATAACAGTTTTTTCTGATCATCATAAAATCTGAAAAATAGTAATGGGCTATTGAACTCATCTCTGTGAGAACTGACAAACAAAAACCCGCCGGATATTTCTTTCTGTAAATATGGCTGAATGATTGTTCCAAGAGGATCCGTAGAAAGTGTATCACCGGGAGATATACCTGCCCGGGCATTTGCATCTACCAGTGCTCCGCACGAAAACTCTTCAAATCCGGAAGGATCAATAGAGTGGTATTGCCAATGACGGTCTCCACATATAAAATAAAGTCCGTTATTCCGAAATCCATTATTTTTCAGCCAGTTGAACAGACTATCCCTTTCTGTTCTGAATCCTCCGATATTTGTATGATTATCTGATTTTGAAGCATCATCAGGGCCAATCAGAGGAGTAGGACTAATGACAATTCTGAAGGGGGCATCGCTTTCCTTAAGCGTACTTTTTAACCAGTTTAGCTGCGATGATCCCCAGATACTTTTGCCATTGATATCGGGAATTGAATTGGGTGATCTGAAAAGCCTGCCTTCAAGCATCCATATCTGCACGTCCTTATTTAACCGGTGCGTTCTGTAAGATGGCCTGTTTTCTTTAATAATGGAAGATAGCGGGATCTGCTCGTAGAAGACTCCGGATCCTAGTGAAACATCGGGTAGTAAAGGGTTTCCTGATTCATCATATTTTAAAACAGTATCACAATCATTATAACGGAAGTCATGATCATCCATCATCCAGTACGTTGAAGTATGCGAAAGCATCTGGTTAAAATCCGACATACTGAAAAGCCAGTGCCAGCGTAATCGCATATCCTGTAAAGAAATTGCCGGACTATTTTCGGGTTTGTCGTAATAAACATTATCTCCATTTCCAATCCAGAAGTCAGGTTTACATGCAGCAATAGAATGAAATGCAGGAAATCCGGATTTCTTGACATCGTTATCTGCTTTCAAAATATTGCTTTTTGAATTACCGTTCCGGAATGCTTCAAAATTCATTCCGGTAACAACTACAAAACTTACGCTTTTATCCGAGTTGGATGAATTTAGTGTTTTAAAGCTGTTCCATGCACTTGATGTTGTGTTAATGGAATCCCGGCCATAAGAAATCCTGTAAAAATACTTTTGAGAAGGACGGAGGCCTGCAAATTCATATTTTGCTATAAAATCATTGCTGTCTGTAGCATGGAAAAAATTACTCTCCATATAAAACTGAGATTCTAAATCCCTTGTAATACAAAATTTAATATACCCTTCTAACCCCTTGATATCATTATTTACAAGTGTATCTGAAGAGTGTAATCTTGCCTGCAGAACAACACTGGTTTGTGTGGCCTCACCTGCAAGAAGGTTACAGAAAAACTCCTCGGGTTGGGAAATGGTTTTACATTGACTGAAAGTAAAGACCCAAATTACCAGAAAGAGATTAAAAAAATTTGATTTAAAAAGTATCATTCTTTTAGGAATAGAATTATTCTTCTTTTAAGGACCTGCATTATTCGTTCGGCGAAACAGGTCAAAATTTTTCCTGTGATATCCTGTATAAATCGAGATATTTCGAAACGATGAAATAAGCAATTATTCAGCTAAATAAACAAAAAAAGGGGTGAGAACCAAAATTGTCTCACCCCTTTCTGAAAAATCAGATCGCTTAAACAGGCATTTCAGGAAGAACCCAGCCTTCGCGATAAGTATGTTTAACAAGCTCTTTTGAGAACTGTCTGGCATTAACCGCCGGGGTCCACTTTTTGTCAAAAGTGGGATGCCCGTCATGGATTTTAAAGCCGTCTTCGATAACAGTTTTAATTTCCTCTGAGTCACCGATATTGGTAAACTCCATCTTTTCGCCATTCCATAGAAGCTCTTTGTTAAGGGCCTGGAGACGAACTGCCATAACACCCATAACAACCATTTCATTGAAAGGACCGGCAACGCGGAATGGAGAAGCAGTTTCCACCCGGCTTTCAGGACTTTCTTTACAAGCTCTTACCCAATCCATTTCATGAGATTCTTCAACCCGACGAAGTGTTTTTGGTACTTCCGGTACCCGGCCTGAAAGCAGCCAGGGATTCACTCCGTAGCAACCACAGATTAGGGTGTCCTTTGTTCCATGGAAAATAACTCCACCACCGGAATCATTCATATTTCTGCCTTCCGGCCAGCCTTTAGGCAAGGGGGGCTGAAGACCACCATCATACCAGGTTACTTCAACTTCAGGTAAATTAATCTTCAGTTCTTTTGGTTTTACACGGGCAGGGAAGGTAAGTTTAACCATTTGCGCATTGGGGGCACTGTCGGTTAACAACAAGGTTGAGCTACCCTGTGCTTTAGTCGGATAATTTAATTTCAGACCCACAAATACCGGGTGAAGAATATGGCAGGCCATATCTCCAAGTGCACCGGTTCCAAAATCCCACCAGCCGCGCCAGTTCCAGGGAGTATAAAGTTCGTGATATGGACGCATAGGAGCCGGACCAATAAACAAATCCCAATCAAGGGTTTCGGGAACCCACATTCCTTTGGCAGGGCGATTAAGCCCCTGAGGCCAAATCGGGCGATCAGTAAATGCCTCAACTTTAGTTATTTCACCAATTTGTCCGCTCCAAATCCATTCGCAGGTTTGTCTCACACCTTCACCTGAAGAACCCTGGTTTCCCATCTGGGTAGCAAGTTTGTGTTTTGCAGCCAGTTTGGTGAGAAGTCTTGATTCATATGCAGAATGTGTAAGTGGTTTTTGAACATAGGCGTGTTTTCCCATTGCCATTGCCTGAGCTGCAGCCAATGCATGTGTATGATCAGCAGTTGCAACAACTACTGCATCAATGGATTTACCCATATCATCATACATTTTTCTAAAATCTTTGTATTTCCCGGCTTTTGGATAATGGTCAAATACCCGTTTGCTATAACCCCAATCAACATCACACACACCTACAATATTCTGAGATTCAAGGTTTTTCAGATTGGCAAAACCCATTCCTCCAACACCAATGCCAGCAATATTCAGTTTATCGCTCGGTGCGGTCCTGCCTTTAGCACTTATGATTCCGCTGGGAAGGATTGTCAGACCAGCTGCTGCAGCAGCGCTGGTATATACGAATTGTCTCCTCGACATACCGGATTTTTTATACTCTTTTGAATTACTCATATTAGTTAATTTTTTTAGTTGATGGTAATCAGAAAAAATTTGCGATGGGAAATATAGTAAATCAAGTTATCAATTCCCAATTACTTGGCGCCGATGTTTTACTGGGATGAATTGTACCAAAAATAAATCTTAACATTTTAAATTGATTTATAATACATTATCAGATCATTTGGATTTTTATAAATTTGAGATTTAGAATTGTTCTCAATAACAAAAATCAAGGTGAGCAGCTATATTCAGAAATTAATTGAAGAAGGGGAACACTTGCGACAGGATTTCAAATTTGAAATCAGTGATGTTCGTAAAATCGCAAAAACTCTGGTAGCCTTTTCAAATTCATTTGGAGGAAAGTTACTCATTGGTGTAAAAGATAACGGGAAAATCGCGGGAATCAGAAGTGAGGAAGAAATTTACATGATCGATTCAGCTGCAGGATTATTTTGTAAACCAGAAATAAAATTTAAAGCACGCAAATGGCTTATTGACGGCAAGACAATTCTGGAGGTTGATATCCCCAAAGGTGATGAAAAACCCTACCTGGCAAAATCACCTGAGGGAAAATGGCTTGCTTATATCAGGGTTTGTGATGAAAATTTTCTTGTAAATGCGATACAACTGCGAGTCTGGAAAATCGAAAATCGAAAAAAAGGTGTGTTTCTTCCATTTACTGAAACAGAAAAAAAATTACTTGACTACCTCAGTAAAAATACAACAATCAGTTTGGAGGATTTCTGCAAACTGGCATTGTTAAATCGTAAAAAAGCATCGGATATTCTTGTAAAGCTGATTTCTATTGGGGAGATGGAAATAGTTTATTTGGGAGAAAGTATTTTATACAGAGCCATCAAGAGCTAAATATCGATTCCAAATAACAGGAAATCGAGTTAACTTGTTTCAACTTTGATACATCTTCATTGAGGCAGATAGATCATCGGAATAAAAAGGGATCAAATGTTTAATCTCATCCCTGTAACTCCCCTCTGTTCATTCCGATACTTTTATTATACAATTCCAAACTTAGTTTTTCAATTTTGTTAGTAAGGAATAGGCCAAAAGCTTACCGGTCTTATCATAGCTTTCCGATTTTATTACCCCGACACCTGAACAAAGCCATTCGGCAGCTTTGGAGT
Organism: uncultured Chitinophaga sp.; assembly: GCA_964404825.1. Taxonomy (GTDB): domain Bacteria; phylum Bacteroidota; class Bacteroidia; order Bacteroidales; genus JACJXF01. Next base: position 19,314 of record CAYOLQ010000009.1, on the reverse strand, counting down.
TTATGGTCATAATGCGGGTTTTTGTCTGAAGATCATATGTAAGCTTATACGTCTGAAATGTACCCGCATCTGTGGAAATACTTTCCTGCGCAGTTACCATCCTGTTTGAAATGGTAATGGTCCAGTTCATAAAAACAACACCCTGATTTTTTACTACTATATTGATACTGGCATCTTCAAGTTTATCTCCCACCTTAAAACCTGAAGGATAATTAATATTGTCTCCGGTCATAATAATTTCCATCTCCTTATATGCTTCAAGCATGGATTTATCAATAAAATCCTTCATATCAATGCTGAAAACACCATTCTTACATTTGATAATCATTTGATTAGAGCTCAGTTCCTTGCTATCTTTGTCGAATGCTTTGCTCAGCACGGTAACTGATGTTTCGTTTCCGGTAACATCTTTCCCTATGAATTCCTGATGTACCATTCCTGTCATTTTTCCCTTTTTATCGAAATTGGTAAGTTCGCGTATCGATCCTGCCTTATCGGGGAAGTACATGTCGCAATTCTGTGCAATGAGGTATGAACCGGAAATAGCGAACAGAAGTAAAAAAGTAAAAAAAGATTTTCTCATGGTGTTAGTTTTAAGACATACTCTCACAAATATAAATAAATCCGATATATAATTTTTTTAATCAGGGTGGGATTTTTTTATATCCGGAACATGTCTTTATGGTGATATAAAAAGGTTCTGTTTTGCGATGAAATAAATCAGATTTGAAAACAGGATATTTTTCTTAGATTTACTCTTGTAAAAAATGGGGATATGAGTCCTACTGATCAGGAAATTAAGGATGAGGAAATTATAGCTTTTCTTGAAGTATTCAGGGATCGCTCTAATTATGACTTCACAAACTATTCCCTTAAATCACTGAAACGAAGGATCTCTAAAATACTGTCTGATAGTAAGTTGTCGATTAGTCAATTAGAAGATACTATTTTTTCTAATCCTCAATTTATGGAAAAAGTAGTAATGAGCATTACTGTAAATACTACTGAACTTTTTCGCGACCCCTCCATCTGGATTAACCTCAGGGATGAAATTCTGCCTAAATTTTCCGGCAGGAAAAGTATGCGTATCTGGCACGCAGGCTGTTCAACGGGACAGGAAGTATACTCAATGATGATTCTTCTTGACCAGTTAAACATGCTATCAAAAGCTGAAATTTTTGCCAGTGATATAAACTCAGATGTATTGGATCTCGCAAAAACCGGAAAGTACAAATACAGGTTTAATCAAGCCTATATAGATAATCTGGATACCGTAATTTTTCCTGAAAAGGATCCCAGTGAGGAAAAAAAACAACACCTTCATGAAAATTATTTTATCGTTGATAAAGCCAGGGATTTGATTCAGATGAAAAAGTTTCTGACTGAGAAACCGGTTTTTAAAAAGATTGATCTAGTTAAGGACGAAAATTTGTTTGCGATTAAATTTGATTTGATAATATGCAGAAATGTAATCATCTATTTCAATAGTGATTTGCAGAACAAAGTATTTAATTTGTTTTACAAGAATCTTAGTAGCGACGGATGTCTTGTGTTAGGTGTTCATGAGAGCATCATAGGGCCCTATTCAACTCAGTTCGTGAAAAAAAATCAGGTGTATTTTAAAAACCCAATTCGTAAATGATACCCGCACCGACATTGAGATCCCGGTTCATTTTACTAATCTGTTTATCAGTAATATTCTGGTTTGTATGTTCCCTGATGCTGGTGGACCGCGTAAACAACATTATGGCATATGATCAGGGTCGCCAGGATATAGCAAAACTAAGGCATGAAGCTTCAATACTTTTTCTGGAAGCGGCAAATCTGAAAAGCCAGTTTGGTAATCTGGAGAGTGGGAGCTCCGGAAAGGTCAGTAACGATGGGATCGAAGAAGTCTGCATCAGGCTTAATACAAAATTATCCAGTCTGAGTGCTGGCAAACTTGTTTCAGATAATCTTACGCTTCAGCGAAGCATTAAGGATGCGGAGGAAAATGTTAAGGATGTAAAACAACTTTGTACTGAATTTACAGGCTTAATCTATGAGAGAGGAGATCTTGGAACTGGTTTGTTAAATCAATGGTATACAAGGCTTCAATCTATCCTGAATATCAACAAAAACGCACTTTCCCCGAGAGCTGCAGTATTTATTGAAAAGCTTTCTGGTATTGCAATGAGTTTTCTCATAAACCGGGATCCCACTCAACTTGAAAAACTTATTGATTATTATGAATCCGAAAGAAGTCTTTCTTTTCCGGTGAACGCAGCGGGAATTGAAAATGAACTTATACTGAACAGCTTTTTCGATAATACTGAATCCCTGCTCACCTTATACAGAAAGGCAGGGAATAATGAATCTGCCGGCTTGCGGGCACAAATCAATTTTAATGTTCTCCAGATCAGTGATATTGCAGTAAACCTTGAAAAGGAATCAGAGAAGATATATACGAAGGGATCAGCGAAGGTCATTAACCGGTTTATTTGGATTGTTCTTTTTTTCGGGGGATTCTGTATAGCGGCTTTTTACAGATCATTTGTTAACATTTATCAATCTGTTTCACAATTAAAGCATTTTCTGAGGGAATTAAAATCTGGTAAGGTTCCGGAGAAGCTTAACCTGAATTCATCTGACGATCTAAATGAAATGGCTGAAAACCTTAATGATCATGTTGAAAGTCTTAACCACAAAATAAGATTTGCTGATAAAATCGGTGAGTTAAATATCCGGGAAGATTTTAAGCCGTTGGGAGCTGATGATGTACTTGGAAATTCTCTATTGAAAATGGCGCAACGTTTAAGAGAAGCAGAGCATGAGGATATTATTCATAAAACCCAGGAGGAGAAGCGAAGATGGCTTAGCGAAGGGATAGCAAGTTTTGGGGAGATTTTCCGTTCGGAAAGGGAAAATCTTGAAGAATTGGCTTTTAAAGTAATTAAAAACCTTGTGAAATATATTAATGCCGATCAGGGGGCAATTTATCTTAATAATCAGGAAGAATCCAGTCCCGTTATAGACATGGTTGCCGCATTTGCATACGACAGGCGCAAATATATTTCCCGAAGAATTCTATATGGGGAAGGGCTTATAGGTACCTGTGCACTTGAAAAAGAAATCATGTACCTGACGGATATTCCGAAGAACTATTTTGAAATTTCTTCAGGGATCGGGCAAGCTCAGCCTCGTTGTATTTTAATCGTACCGCTCAAACTGGAAAATGAGCTCTTTGGTATCCTGGAGATAGCATCATTCAGAATACTTGAACCACATGAAACAGGATTTGTTGAACAACTGGGAGAAAGTATTGCAAATACCCTTGCTGCCGTGAGGATTAATGAAAAAACCATCAGCCTGCTTGAAAAGTCGCGAAAACAGGCCGAGGAAATGGCCAGACAGGAAGAGAAAATGGTCAGGAATGTTCAGGAACTTCGTGATGCTCAGGAAGAATCTCTTCGAAAAGAAACAGAGATAACCGGTATCCTGAATGCTGTAAATTCCTCTTCACTTGTAGCCGAATATAGTATTAACGGACGTTTTGCAGATGTGAACGAAAAATTTCTCTTTCTGATGGAATCATCCAGAGAACAGGTTGTCGGAAAACATCATAGCGACTTCTCAGTAGTGGATAAATACTCGAATGAGTATAAAGAATTCTGGAAAAAATTAAAGGATGGTGAGACCATTAGTCAGACAGAACATTTCAGACTTTTTAACGGGAATGAAATCTGGCTCAATCAAACCTATACTCCTATTCTTGATCGAACAGGAAAACCCTATAAAATTCTGAATATTGCACATGACATTACGCAAGATAAAAAACAACAGGAATCACTCGAAAACCAGGCCAATGAGATAAGAAGAAGCAGTATTGAAATGGAATCATTAAGCAATGCTGTTGATGCATCTATAATTAAATGTGAATTATCAGTTGAAGGAATCATTGCTGATGTCAATGCGAATTACATAGAAACAACCGGATACTCGGGAAAGGAAGTACTCGGTAAAAATATCAGATTATTCCTTAAAGATACTGAGAAACAGCAATTTGAAAAAATCTGGTCAGAGATTACTAAAGATAAAACCTATTCCGGAGTAATTCGCAGAACAAAACCAACTGGTGAAGAAGTTTGGCTTATGGCAACCTTTTCTCCTGTAAAAAATGAAGAAGGAGAAATCTATAAGGTTTATTTTCTTGCTCACGACATTACTGAGAAAAAGCTAAAATACCAGTTACTTGAGGATGCCAATAAAGAAATTGACAGACTCAGGCAACAACTGCATGAACCGTAAAACAACTGATATGCCTGAAATAGGAATTGTTGAAACGAGAAAAATTATACGGGAAATACAACAAAAGTTTGGCTACGATTTCAGTCAGTACTCGCCAATGGCATTTCGGTTTGCTCTGGATAACTCAATAATGCTGCATCATCTGAAGTACCCCGGACTTCTTTCTTCAAGAATCCTTGAAGATGATGATTTTTTTGATGAATTCCTCTTTGAAATAACCGATACGCATATTGAGCTTTTCAGGGATCCCGAAACCTGGAAAGTTATCAGCTTTGACGTAATTCCAGAACTTCTCATATCCTTTAACAAACCACAGATTTGGTTTCCAGGTGCCAGCAACGGACAGGATCTTTTTTCCTTTCTGATTTTACTTCAGATAGTTTTCCCGAAACTGACTTTTGAAGCCGGAATTTCATGTATAGCCGAAAAAACAATATCCAGATTATCCGGAGGTATTATTCCCCTCAGACAAATCGAAACAAGTATTGAAAACTTTGAAAAGATATTTCCGGAAAATGATATTTACCGGTACATTAAAAAAAATGGTAAGGACTACGCAATTGATCATTCCCTATTAAAGAATGTTAATTTTTTCACACAAAATCTGAATTTTGAGTCAGTGCCTTCACACACAAATTTGCTCTTCTTCAGAAATAATCTTCTGGTTTATACTCCTGAGCATAAAGAAAAAGTTCTTGATCAATTGATTTCCATTATCGATGAAGGTGGATTTTTAATTACCGGAATAAAAGACAATCTTGATGATTATATCGACAACAAAAAAAATCTTACAGTATATAACAGTTCCGAAAAAATATTTAGAAAAATTAAAACATAATTTCTGGAAAAGATAATTATTATAGGAGGATCAGCAGGAAGTTTTAAAACCGTGAATCAACTGCTAAGTAACCTGCCAGAAGGTTATGCTCACCCTATTGTGTTATGTCTTCACCGATTAAGAACTGTAAGATCTGGATTTGCAGAAGCATTGCAGATTAACTCCAGATTAATAATACGTGAACCGGATGATAAGGAACCCATCAGGAAAGGAAGAGTATATCTTGCACCGTCAAATTACCATCTTATGCTCGAACATTCAAACCGCTTTTCCCTATCCATAAGTGAACCTGTAAACCATTCCCGACCTTCTCTTGATATCACTTTTGATACAGCAGGTGAAGTCTTCGGGAATAAAGCTGTAGGAGTATTGCTTTCAGGAGCAAACATGGACGGAGCAAAAGGTATGTACAAGATTAAGAAGGAAGGGGGAATTACCATTGTTGAGGATCCAAAATTTTGTGAGATTGGAACCATGCCTGAAGCATGTATAAATATGTTTCATCCGGATTATATCCTTGATGCCGACAAAATAATTAATTTTATAAAAAACTTATAAATAAACCATTGCTAATAAAGAAATCAGACATCAGGGAATATTTTCTTTTTCTGCTCACAGCTGCAGCTATGATAGCTGCGTTTATACTGGCCTGGAATTCATTTCTTTCAGGGAAAAATAAATTTTTTGTTTCTCTTGCATTCTTACTTCTTTCTCTGCTGTCACTCCTGGTTCTATATTTTAAGTTTAATAGCCTTTCTTCAGAGTTAAAAAAGTTATCGTATTCAAAAACCAATGTTCCCGAAGGTCCCAAAAGTGAGAATAATGAAGATCCGGTTCAGACATTCAGCGCGAAAGATTCTGATGCCGACCTTTTAAAAGGAGTTTTCAGCAGCACTGTTTTAGCGAGAATCGGCGACCGTTTACTTAAAAATCTGGCAGAGGAATTTGAAATTGTCCAGGGAATGTTTTTCATTGCTGATCCTCAGGAAAGTAAATATACACTGACAGCATCTTATGCCTGTGCTTTTGAAAATCCACATCAAGGATTTCAGGAAGGAGAGGGAATTAATGGTCAGGCCTGCATGGATAATAAAGTGATTGTAATTAATAATCTTCCGGAATCGTATTTTCAGGTTATATCGGGTCTTGGAAAAGGAAAAGCGCGCATACTGTACCTGATCCCTCTGGTTCATGAAAAAAAATCACTGGCACTTATAGAGATTTCCTGCTTTAAAGAAATTGAAGAAAGTCGGTTTTATATGCTTAACAGGCTTATGCGTGAAGGGGGAGAAAAAATACACTCGGTTCTGAACAACGAAAAAATATGAACATCAAGGATATAAAAACCAGCTATACTGTTATACAGGAAAAGATTCCTGAAAGGGCTGTTTTCATTTCCTTACTCATTGGTTTGTTTCTGGTATGGATTGCTACCATGGTTATCAGGGATCTTAAAATCTCTATTTATGGAATTATTGAAATCCACAGGAATAATCCTGCTCTCTGGCTGACAGATTGCCTTCCAATTATACTGAGTGTATTATTTCTAAAAAACATGAGGAACCAAAATCAGGATAAAACCAGATTACTTAATGAAATAGAAACCAGGCAGACCTTAATTGAAAAGTATTCCGAGTATGCCTATGGAATTGGTAAGGGTGATTATAAAAGAAATTTTGTGCCGGAAAATGATGAAGATATTCTTGGGAAATCTCTTCTTTTACTTCAGAATTTTTTAAAAGCTAATCAAAGAAAAGAAAGCGACCAAAACTGGATTTCAGAAGGCAAAGACATGATATCCAGAATTTTACGATTGCATAATAAGATAGATGTTATGTCATTTCATGTACTGAAGAATCTGATAAACTATATACAGGTTGTTCAGGGAGCTATGTACATTTACGATATCGATCGAAAGGTTTTAGTTAATTCAGCTACCTATGCCTATAACAGGCAAAAATATCTCAGGCAGGAATTCAGGATTGGAGAAGGTTTGGTAGGACAGTGTGCTTATGAAATGGATTTTGTTTATCGTACCGAAATTCCTGATGATTTCATTACCTTAAGTTCAGGATTGATTGGTGATCAGAAACCGAAAAGTCTTCTATTGATTCCTCTTATTACAGATGGGAAATTGCAGGGAGTGCTCGAATTCGCTTCCATAAATGAAAAACTTCCAAAAATTGTTATACAGTTTCTTCTTGAGCTGGGTGAAACAATTGCCAGAACTATCTATAATCTGAAAATCAATCAGAAGACCGAGATGCTTTTGGAAGAATCGTGTAACATGACCCTTGAGCTAAGGCAAAATGAACAAACTCTGCAGGAAAACGCAGAAGAAATGAAGGCAACCCAGGAACAACTTCGAAAATCCAATGAGCAGCTAGAGGCCAAAATAACCGAAGTTCAGAATGCACAGGGTAAACTTCGCTGGTTGTTGGAAAACGCATCCGAAGTAATTTCAATTTATTCTGCCAAATTGCAGATGAATTATGTAAGTCCATCTGTAACCCGAATTCTTGGTTATACTCCGGAGGAAATGATTCAGGGTAAGGATTTTGAACGTCTTTCAAGGGACGGGGCTGCAAACCTAAGAAGGTTAATTGCCAATTCGATTGAAAATCCCGGTATTGAAACAACAATTCAGTATTCATTTATTAAGAAAGAAGGCGTACGTATTTATCTGGAATCAACAGCTAAAAATTTGCTGGATGACCCTGCAATTCAGGGAATTATTATAAATTCCAGCGATATTACCGAGAGAATCAGAGCTGAAAAGGAGGAACGGCTCAAAACCCGTATGCAATCACTCTCTGAAAACTCTCTTGACATGATAATCAGGTTGAGTACCTCAGGTCATTTCCATTATGCAAACCCTGTTGTTGAAGATTACATAGGTATTAACCCGCTCGATTTGCAAAACAAACCACTCAGTGAGCTGAATTTTTCCCCTCCCCTTCATAATTACTTTGATTCTTCACTACGGAGTATAATTTCAAATCCCGTGAAAACCAACAATGAGATTTCACTCTCTGTAAAAATGGGCGAAAAGCTAACCGAACGAATCATGAGTATCGATGCTATACCGGAATTCACTAATGATGAGCTGGAGACTGTTCTTTTTGTAGGTCATGATATCACTGAAGCAAAAAGGATTGAAAAAGAGATCCAGATAAAGAATAAAAATATCGGAGATAGTATAAATTATGCAGAAAGAATTCAGTCAGCACTACTGCCTGACATTGAATTCATAAAACAAAGTCTGCCCCAATGCTTTATTTTTTATAGGCCAAGGGATGTTGTTTCGGGGGATTTTCCCTGGTACTTTAAAAAGAATGATGACATTTACATAGCAGCGGTGGATTGCACAGGTCATGGTGTTCCGGGAGCGCTGTTATCATTTATTGGATTTTTCCTTCTGAATAATATTGTCGACAAGGAAAAAGAACAGTCTCCGGCTGAAATCTGCGATACGCTGCACCGTAACGTACGCCATACTTTAAAGCAGGATACCGAAAATCCTGATACAAGGGATGGAATGGATATTGCATTTTGTAAAATAAACCTTAAAAAGAAGGAACTTGTTTTTGCAGGAGCCCATCGTCCGTTACTCCTTTTAAGCGAAGGAGAGCTTATAGAATTTAAAGGGGATCGCAAATCCATTGGAGGAATTAGTATAGGCAAGAAAATTGAAGAGGATTTTGTAAACAATTATATTTCCTTTAAAAAATCTGATAAAATATTCATTTTTTCCGATGGGATTACTGATCAGTTAGGTGGTCCGCACGGAAGAAAATATTCAACCGGCCGGCTAAGGGAAATGATTCTTGAACACCCCGGCTTCACGATGAAACAATTTCACACATTATTTGAGGAAGATTTTACTAATTGGAGGGATGGCTTTAAACAACTCGATGATGTACTGATGATTGGTATAGAATTTTAATGATTTCCGGCTCTCATAATAAATTTTAATGTAAATTGGCGTTAATATTGAAAAGTAATTCAATCAGATTTGCTATCGGGCAATGTTTTCAATTGAATCAGAATCACTCTGACCTATAATATGAACTGCTCTTAAACAATGCAAATTTATAATTGGCACATATTTTTTTAAACCGGAATTTCAGTTGTATAATTCTGATAAATTTAAATTCAATATAAAAATTATTATTAATGCCGAAAGCCTTATCAAATAGCGGATTTCTGGATTTCGTTTACGATTTCTACAAGGGTATGAAGGAGCATGAAATAACTCTTGCGTATGAAGGTGAAATTAATCATCAGATCATGAAAACCTTTACTACGCTTGCTGAAGGAAACATGTCCAAAATTGATGAATCCGAGGCGCTGCAGAAAAAAGTTTACCATGTTATGGTGGAGTGCTTACAAAATATCTCAAAACACGCTGTTCATCCTGAAAATGAAAAGGATTCGGAATACAACCATGGAATATTCCTTATCAGCCGGAATAACCAGATATATAGCATAACCACCGGCAATGTTATTAAAGTAGAAAGAATACCATACATAACAGATCTCCTTAACCATATAAATTCTCTTTCAAAAAAACAACTCGATGAACTTTATAAAAAGCAGCTGAAAGAAGGACATCTATCAGATAAGGGCGGTGCCGGATTAGGTTTTATTGATATTCGAAGGAAGACCGGAAAAAACCTGGAGTTTCTGTTTTTTCCCATTTCTGAGTCACACTCATTTTTTCTTTTTACCTCTACAATCCCCCGAAATATATAAAACAATGGATAATTTACTTTTTATAGAAAAAGACGATAGCCCAAAAGTCAATTTCGTTCACGAAACCGGCAAACTTGAAATAAGCGGGAAATCTTTACCTGAGGATGTTTTCAGCTTTTACAAACCCATTCTCGAATGGCTTAATCAGTATGCCCTGGAGTCTTTCTCTGAAACAGAATTTACATTTAAGCTTACCTATTTTAACACTGCGTCATCAAAACTTCTGCTCGATATCCTTACAATCCTTGAAAAAATGAATGATATGGGTAAGAAAGTTCATGTAAATTGGTATTATCCTGAATATGATGAGGATATGCGCGATGCAGGAATTGAATACAGTGAAATGGTAGATGTGCCTTTCAAACATTTTAGTTATCATCCGTGAGTGAAGAAATTTTAAGAGCGCTGATGCAGCTTTTCGCCATTATCACCAAACAGGACGGTGGTGTGGAGGAGAATGAGCTAAGTTATGTAAAAAGTTTTCTAATCCAGCAGCTGGGGGAAGCGGGAACAGAAGAGTATTTCAGACTCTTTCTGGAGAGTTCTGAACAGGATGACAGAAAAACCGGGGAAGATACAAACGGTCATCGGCTTACCTCTGTGCTGGATTCAGTGAGAATACTTGGAATCTGCAAAAAAATTAATAAAACGCTTAACCAGAGTCAGAAAATCGTCGTGCTTGTCAGACTCTTTGAACTGGTTTATGCAGATAAAAAGCTTACCCGGCAAAGACTGGCTATCATAACCACTGTATCCGATGTGTTCAGGATTTCCACTGATGATTACAAGTCAATTGAAACTTTTGTCCTGGAAAATGATTTCTCTACCATTGATAATATTAATATTCTCATAATCAGCGATAAGGAATCTGACAAGGGAAACAAACGTCATTTACTTGCCGAACGGCTCGACAAGGAAATTCTAATTCTTCGTATCCCTGATGTTAACCTCTACTTTATAAAATATACGGGAAATCAGGATCTTTTTCTGAACGGTTTGGGTCTTCACAGCGGCCGTATTTACTTATTTGCACGTGGCAGTACAGTCAAACTCCCCAAAGGGAAACCTATATATTACAGCGACATTTCCACGCACTTCCTAATCGATTCGAGCACGGAAAAACTATCCTTTGTTGCACGTGATATCTCTTATACGTTTAAAAACGGACTTACCGGTCTTAGAAATGTCAACATAAGTGCAACACACGGCGATCTTATCGGAATCATGGGAGCCAGTGGCACAGGAAAAACAACTCTGCTCAATACTCTCTCGGGAATTGATGCCCCATCTTCAGGGACCATTCACCTTAACGGAATTAATATCTTTGAAGAAAAGGAAAAACTCGCGGGAGTAATCGGCTACATTCCACAAGACGATCTCCTTATTGAGGAACTTACAGTATTTGAAAACCTGTTTTATAATGCAAAGCTTTGTTTCAGCGATAAAAGCGATGAGGAAATACGAATAAAAGTTGAAAATACTCTTCTGAGTCTCGGGCTTATTGATAAGAAAGAACTTAAGGTTGGTTCCGTATTTAATAAAACAATCAGCGGCGGACAAAGAAAACGTCTGAACATTGCTCTGGAGATGATCCGGGAACCCTCCCTATTATTTGTTGATGAACCTACCTCGGGTTTATCTTCACGCGATTCTGAAAATGTAATGGACCTTTTAAGAGAGCTGACCCTGAAAGGCAAGCTTATTTTTGTAGTCATTCACCAGCCCTCCTCAGAAATCTACAAAATGTTCGATCGCGTCGTTATTATGGATGAAGGCGGATATCTGATTTATTGCGGAAATCCGGTGGAGGGAGTTATGTATTTCAAGAAGATGGATGCACAGATTAACTCGGAAATTGGAGAATGCCCGGCCTGCGGAAATGTTAATCCTGAAATTATTTTCAATATTATTGAAGCCAGAGTTGTTGATGATTATGGCAACTATACTCATAACCGAAAGGTGAGTCCTCAGAAATGGGAGGAGTCTTTCCGTCAGGGGAATCAAAATGAAACGATCGAGGAAATCCATGATTCTCCCCAGCGAACCTTGAAGATTCCGGACTGGTTCAGCCAGTTTAAAATTTATTGTACCAGGGATCTGCTATCCAAAATCAGTAACCGGCAATATGTAATTCTTACCCTGCTTGAGACTCCGTTACTTGGATTCATTCTATCCTATATAATCAGGTATGTTGCAGATCCTTCATCTGACAAATATATTTTCCGGGAGAATGAAAACATCCCGATTTACATTTTTATGACACTGATTGTTGCCCTCTTTATAGGATTACAGTTAAGTGCAGAAGAGATTTTCAGGGACAGGAAAATTCTGAAGCGGGAGAAATTTCTTAACCTCAGCAGATCAGGATATCTGCTTTCCAAAATATCTGTTTTATTTTTTATCTCGGCCATACAGGCTTTTGCATTTGTGCTTGTAGCCAATACAATTGTCGAGGTAAAAGGAATGTTGTTTGTTTACTGGTTTGCTTTCTTCACTACTGCAGCTTATGCAAATATGCTTGGATTAAATATTTCGGCATCTTTTGATTCTGCAATACTGATTTATATTTTAATCCCACTGGTCATAATTCCAATGATGGTGCTAAGCGGGGCAATGTTCAGTTTCGATAAGCTGAACCGGAATATAACCAGAGTTGATAAAGTTCCTGTTCTGGCTGAATTCATGCCTACGAAATGGTCGTATGAGGCTTTAATGGTTCATCAGTTTAAGGATAACCGTTTTGAAGAGATGTTATATAATATTGAAAAAAGGATCAATAATTCTGACTTTAAACAATCCTATTTTATTCCCGAGCTGGAGGACCTGCTTAACGAATGCGAACAGGAATATACTCTTAATGGCGTTATTATTGAAAAAGCTTCTGCCCTGAGAACTATCCGGAATGAATTAATCAGCGAGAAAAAAGTTTTTGAAGGAACCATAAAACTGAATTATGATGAAATTGTAGTTGAAAAATTCAACCCCGAACTTGCTGAAAAAATCAGTTTATACCTAACTGAGCTGAATATGTATTACCTCGAACTATTTACTGCGGCAAACAGAGAAAAGAATAATATGGTTCGGAGTGCTATTGAAAACCGAAAGGAACAATACTATTCCTGGCTGGATATATATACAAATGAAAGTGTCTCTGATGAAGTAAGAAAAATCTTTGAACGAAAAAAAATCCTGAGTTACAATGATCGGCTGATTCAAAAAATTGATCCCGTTTTTCTGGATCCTCAGCCATCTTCTGTTATCGATTTTCGCTCCCATTTTTATGCTCCCCGCAAACATTTCCTGGGGAAGTATTTCGATACCTATTGGTTCAATATGACAGTAATATGGTTTCTCACACTAATCTTTTACATTACTTTGTATTATGATTTGTTAAGGAAAGTCTTACATTTTTCGTTTTTCCCTAATATTATTACATTTGTCAATTATAAATCCAAAATGAGAAATAAAATATCATTCATTCTCATCCTTGCGGTATTTACTTTTTCCTGTAAAGGAAAACCTAAGGAGACCCTGTTTGTCCCTGGTTCTGAAATGGAACAGGGCGAATTAAAGGTTTCTGTTCAGGCCATGAACGAAATAATCGAAAACATTTCCTCACCCATCGAAATGGCTGCAGTAGTTAAAGATCTCGGCACACCATTCTCCAGTCGTTATCTTTCGAATCTGGACGCCATCGACAACCATGGCAGCAGCTTCAAAATGGCTTATACTCTGGGTATTCTTGGAGCTGATCTTGGTTATCTTAATGTATATGAAAAAACAGGGAGTTCTGTAAACTATCTGGCTGCAATAAACAAAATTGCAGACGGGCTCAAAATAAGTCAGTTTTTCGACTTCAGTACAATGAAACGCCTAGCAAGCTCCAGTTCAAATATCGATTCCCTGATGTTTTTATCCGTTCACAGCTTCAATTTGATGGATGATCACCTTCGTGTTACTGATCGCAGTAATCTCAGTGCCCTGATGATTACCGGCGTATGGATCGAAGGCATGTATCTGGCTACGCAGGTTGTAAAAGAAAAACATGACAACAGCCTGGCCGAATATATTGGTGAACAAAAAGTAATTTTGAATGATATATTGCTTATTCTTAAAAACTATCAGCGTGATGCACAATTCGCAGATCTCATAAAAGATCTCGAATTGATTAAAAGCGATTTCGATGGGGTTAAGATTAGCTACGAACTTGGTGAACCTGTTGCAGTTGAAAAGGACGGAATGTTGATGATTGTTCAACAGGAAAGTAGTACAGTAGTTATCAGTGAAGAGATATTGTCCAGGATAGTTGAAACTACGGCCCGTATAAGAAATAAGCAACTAACGATATAGGCCATGATCAGTAAGATTTACCTCTGTATTTTTATATTTTCAGGAGTGTTTTTCTCTCTTGACACATGCATTGGGCAGGATCTTGAGGGAGATATACAGAAATGTGCTTTTACCGCTGGAAATGATGTTACTTATCTTAAAGATTTCGTTGTTAAACTTGATGCTGCCCCACCTAATCAAAAACCGCCTGTTTTCCGATCGTCACTTGCCCTGAGAAAAGGAATTATTTATCGTTTCAGCATCTGTAATGGAGATTTCTCTGAGGGAGAGGCTGTTTTACGTCTTTATGATCAGGCCAATCTTCTGCTCAGCACGTATTACCCTGAAACCGGTAAGGAATATAAATCCATCAGCTTCGCCTGTCAGAAATCAGCTGCTTATACAGTTGTGATCAGTTTTAAGGAGGGTAAAAAGGGAGATGCTATTGGAATATTATCTTATGTGAACAAATAGTATATTCCCTTTCGCAGAAAAAACATTTCCTTAATAACCCGTTTTCTTTATATTAAAATCCCCCGATTCAGCTATTGAAAATTGGTAAAATTATATATTGCTATAAATGCAGAATACCCAAGTAATATGTAAAAAAGGATCTTATTCCCGATGCTCTTCCGTGCAGTAATAAAATAATTGGTAAGCATATATGAAACCGAAATCGCCATTACATAAAAAAGTCCTGTATTAAATCCTGATAGGAAAACAAATACAACTAAACCTGTCAGGAATAACCAGAAAAGGACCATGAAATAATCGCGGATATAAATTTTTCTGAATTGGAAAACACTTAGAAGGTAAACGCTGGCAATAAGAATAAGAAACCCGAAGTAGAAGGTGAATGCTGAATAAATCAGGTGAAATGCCGGTAAATCAAAACTAAATGCAAATTCTGATTGGATTTCTGACAGGAATCTGGGTATATTTTTATCACCCAGAAATAAAAATGCAAAAGTAATGGCATAGGGAACAGCTAATCCCAGAACAGGGAAAAGGTATTCCCTCCAGTAAAATGGTCTTTGTACCATGCAGGAAATCCATATAAAAACAAGTAAATAAGCAAGAGGGGCATAAAAAAGACTACCTAAGCCAAGGAGGATGCCTGCCTCAAAAAACCTGTAAGAATCGGGATCATCACGATACGAACCGAAAATAATTCCCACCAGAAGGATTATGAAAAAAGTTGCTGGCAAAACCGGGTTCCATTGCATGAGAATTGGATTATGTCCGGCAATAAGAATAAAAAATAAAGCAGGTAAAAATGTTCGTTGCTGTATGAGCACAAACTTCGCGTTAATTCTCACGAGCATGAATGCCTCTAACAGCACAAGAATAAAGCTAAGTGCACGGGACAAAAATGCATGTCCCTCAATCGCTGTATTCACCAGACTGTAAAAAGGCATATAACTATTCAATGCCCCATCGATAATTATTTCAGATGAGAAAAATGCTGGCATCCACATTCCAATTGAAATAAGGAATATCAATAAACCTGCACTGAACTTGTCTGAACTTATAGTTTTGTAAAACATTTATCTTTATGATTTGACCGTGGTGCGAAAGAAACCAATTATCGTTTAAAACCGGTTATATTATCTGGTTTCACATTATGCCTGTTATAAATCCATTCCGATATCAGGTCTCCAGTATCTCCCCTTAAACTTAATTTTTTCAACACTCTGATAGGATTTACCCATTGCTTCCGGTAAATCTGATCCATATGAGCTTACAGCAATTACCCTGCCTCCGTTTGTTATAATTTCATTTCCGGATTTCTTTGTACCTGCGTGAAAAACAATACTATCCCTCACTTCGTCAATTCCGGTAATTACATCTCCTTTTTCATAATCCCCGGGATATCCTCCGGCCACCATCATTACTGTGCAAACAGCTCTCTCATCGGTAATAATTTTCTGTGTTCTGATTTCTCCTTTGCCACAGGCAATAAGTACTTCCAGAAAATCATTCTTAATACGCGGCATCACTGCTTCTGTCTCCGGGTCACCCATTCTTGCATTATATTCAATTACCATCGGTTCACCATCAACCTTAATGATACCAATGAAAATAAAACCGACATAAGCTATACCTTCAGTTTTCAGACCTTCAACAGTAGGTTTTATGATCCTCTCCTCAACCTTGCTCATAAAAATCTTGTCGGCAAAAGACACCGGAGAAACTGCTCCCATTCCACCTGTATTTAATCCGGTATCACCTTTTCCGATTCTCTTATAATCTTTTGCTTCAGGAAGGAGAACATAATCCTTGCCGTCAGAGAGTATAAAAACCGAACACTCGATGCCGCTTAAAAACTCTTCAATAACCACTGTATTGCCTGCTTTTCCAAATTTACCCGACAGCATTTCACGAAGTTCCTTTCGGGCTTCATCGGGATCATTCAGAATCAAGACACCTTTACCGGCAGCAAGTCCGTCAGCTTTAAGAACATAAGGGGCCTTTAGTGTTTCAAGAAAACGAAATCCTTCCTCAAGAGTTTCTGAAGTGAATGATTGATAAGCTGCTGTTGGGATATTATACTTTACCATAAACCCCTTAGAAAAATCCTTGCTCCCTTCGAGCATAGCGCCTTGTTTTGTCGGACCTATCACAGGAACAGACTTTAGGTCTTTATCTGCCAGAAAAAAATCATGAATCCCTGCCACCAGAGGTATTTCCGGACCCACAATCACCAGATTAATTTTGTGTGTTAAAACTGCATCCTTAATTCCGTAAAAATCTTCAGTATTGATTTGAAGATTTGTGCCACAGTCAGCTGTACCAGCGTTTCCGGGAGCAATGAAAAGTTTGGTAAGCCTTGGACTCTTAGCAATCTTCCAGGCCAAAGCGTGTTCGCGGCCACCGGAGCCGAGGATGAGGACGTTCATAGAAATGATTTTATGCGAAGATAATTAAAAAGTGAATCAGAATCAACAAGAGCAAGAGTGCTATAGCAAGAGCAAGAGTGCTATTTAAACTCTCATAACTCTTGCTCTTGCTTTGCTATTCTTTGCTTCTTATGTCCCGCTCATCAAAATAATTAACAAAACTTAAAAAAAACTTTCACATAGTTAAATGAGATAATCATGTTTATATAATTAACATTCAATCTGTTGCTAATCAAAACAAACTTTGAAAGAACGGGAGAAAATTAAATTAACGATTTTTTCCTCAACAAATTCCGGCCACTAACGTAGAAATGCTTGTTAATTATTGCTTTAGTGAGCAGGTATGGTTAACTTTGTATGTTATTAATCAATACAATGCAACTTTATGGTACGTTTATTGGTTATATAGTATCCAAGATTTAAAACTGAAATTTTAAAAATATGAAAACACTGGGAATTATACTATTTACAGTTTTTTTAGCCTTTTCACAACAAGGGTTTGCGCAGGTGGCTATTAATTCGGACGGAAGTGCGGCAGACCCATCCTCAATGCTAGATGTTGTATCAAGTGAAAAAGGAGTCTTAGTTCCAAGAATGATTCAGGATGAACGTGATAATATTATAAATTTATATGACCCCGCCCAAGGACTTTTGATTTTTCAAACGGATAATATTGCTGGTTTTTATTATTACAATGGTACATCGTGGGCAAAAATATTGGAATCAGTTGGTGGTGGATTATCTGTACCTAATGGTGGTACAGGACTTACATCTGTTCCAGTAGGAGAAATTCTTATTGGTAATGGTTCAGGAAATTTGATTTCTACTGATAGCTTGCATTGGAACAAGACCCTTAAAAGGTTAGCAATATCATCAACAATTGGAGGTGGTGTTAATGCCCAATCAACTTTAGAAGTTAATGGTTCATTTGCAACACGGGTAACCACAATTAATGCTAATGCAACATTAAATTCCACAAATCAGATTGTCCTTTGTAATTCTACGAGCCCTTTTAATGTCACATTACCAACTGCTTCAAGTTCATCAGGAAGACAGTACACAATAAAAAATATCAACAGCGGAGTCGTTACAATCATAGGCACTGTTGATGCCACAGTTAATCCAACACTACCTACACAATGGTCATCAATTACAGTTATTAGCAGTGGAACTGCCTGGTATAAAATTGCAGGTTTATAGTGTATCGTGAGCATGTAATTAATAAAAATACGGGTACAAACAAAAAACTTTTTGGACTTGTTTTTTGGATTATCCTATGAATCTCAAAATTGAAATATGCGAAAATTAACATTTATATTATTCTTTTATCTGATATCAGGAACCTTCCTTTATGCTCAGGTAGTCAGAAATGATGGTCAGATAAACATTTCTGCCGGGTATCTGGTTGTCTCCGGATCCATGCAAAACGAATCATCGTCTGTAATTATTATAGACGGTATACTCACCCTCACCGGCAACTGGACCAACAACAGCACAGGTACTGTAATAAGCGGTACCGGAACCAACGGAACAGTTGTTTTCAAAGGCACCACCACCCAAACCATAGCGGGTACCGCTCCTCAGTCCAATTTTGAAAATATTACCGTTGACCCACTTGCAATTGTTGATATTCCCGCCGGAAAATACGTAACGGTAAACAACGCAACCACAAATAACGGCACCCTGAATCTACGTTCAAATGCCGGAGGCACGGCATCTCTCATTACAGGTTCATCCACTGGTGCAGGAACAAATGTAGAGCGGTATATTACCGGAGGACTAACAGGGGTGGCGTACTGGCATAATTTATCATCTCCGGTTTCAGGACAAAGAATTGCAGAATTTGTATTTGATGCTGCTAACGATGTACCGGTTAAATTTGTATCACTTGGTGATACCTTGCGTGGGATGGAATTTTACGAAGAAAATCCGGGGAAGTGGAGCTTTTTTAATAATACCAATCTTCCGTTTGGCTCATTACAAACTTTTGAAACAGCCAAAGGTTACATGGTTAGAAGAAACACAAATGGTGTGGTTACATTTACAGGTACTTTAACACCAAGTTCCATAGGTATTTCTGTTTATCGAACAAAAAATGGCTGGAATGCTATTGGAAATCCTTATTCTTCCTCTATCGGATTAAATGAAGGTTCAACAACCGTAAATTTTCTAGATGGAAATCTGACTAATGGCAATCTGGATCCT
>CAYOLQ010000008.1:65850-67299 GCA_964404825.1 uncultured Chitinophaga sp. | reverse complement strand
GTGGTTGGCAAGAAAGTGACCAGTTTGGTTGAAAAGAAAATGAGTTCTGGACTTCATTAAAATCCATATACAACATTTTAAAAACTTATGACATACCTACATGTAAATTGTTTCCAATTCGCTTTTTTTTCGATATTGTTTCGGACTGACATTTGTTACCTCTTTAAACTGTCGGTTGAAATTGGCGAAATTGTTATATCCACATTCAAAACAGATTGATGATATGGGTTGGTCTTTATCGGCATTAAGCAGCTTGCATGCATAACTGATTCTAACTTCTTTAATAAATTCGAAAAAAGTTTTTTTTGTATTTTTTTTGAAGAATGCGCAAAAAGCACCTTCCGATAAGCCAATTAATGACGCAATTTCAATTAACCTGATGTCTTTGCTGAAATTAAAAAATACATATTCGTAAACTTTTTTAATACGTTGATTTTGTGGTAAATCTGCATCCCAGGTGAATTCTTGGTTTGCAAGAAGTTGAATATCATTGGAGCTAACAATTAGTCTGAGAATCTTAAGGATTTTAATGATTTTATCTAATGAGCTTTCAGTGTTAAATAATTCTTTGTATAAAAGCAATAACATTTGTGAATCGACCCCCTTAATAAAAAGTCCTTGTTTAGATTTATTTATCAAAGAAGTTATGAATTCTAACTCCTTAATACTTGATAAAGCTGTTTCAAAAAAGTCCTTCTTAAAATGAATGGTGTAAGCCCTTGGGTCAATCTCTTTATTGTCAATTTCCCAGCAGTGAGCTACACCCGGAGCCATAAAAAGTAAATCACCTGGAATGAAATTGGAGATATTTCCTGCTACGAACCGTTTGCCATAAGCATCAATAATGAAGTTTAATTCGTAACTATCGTGGGTGTGTATAACTCCCCTATTGTTTTTTAATTCAACTTCACTCAATAAATAGGATTGATTCTCTGGTATTAAAACAGCCCTTTGTAGGATTTCCATCTATATTCTTTTTAAAGTTTGAAAAGTAAATTTAAAGAAACAATTAGATAATCAATAATTGTTACAACTAATTTAATATACTATATTTTAGAAAAATGCATCAAATAAATGCACTGTTAATTGAAATACTGATAAATAGAAACGTGATTAGCTCATTCATTGCTGATAGACATTTTTATTTTAAGTAATATAATATCAAAATACCTAAATATACTTGTAGCATTCTGGTGGTTATTTTATAATATTTGTTAAGAAACATTTTTGGTTTTTCATGTTGAATTATACAAATTTTCTCAGGTTGAAAAGTATCAGGAAATATCATTGGCTAGATAGGTAGAAAAATTTTATTCATAATATTTTTCCCATCAGTTCTTTGATTTAGAAAGAAATATGTATTTAATTCTTAATCAAGGTCAGATTTCGAAACTTTAATAATTATTTAGATGAAATAACGAATTTACAACTAAATACGCAATAGATTTT
>CAYOLQ010000008.1:12821-65840 GCA_964404825.1 uncultured Chitinophaga sp. | reverse complement strand
GTGGGTCCCAAATTATAGTAATCGTTCAATCAAAAGATAATGGCAAGAACTGGGCAAATATGGGAAAAGTTGCTAATACAGACCTTGGTGAGCGAAATGGAAATCCTCCGGCAATGGTAAGGTTAAAGGACATAAGATTATGCGTAGCTTACAGATATAGAACATTCCCATATGGAATAAAGATGAAAGTCAGAAATGATAATGGAAAATCATGGGGTGAGGAATTGGTTATCCGGACGGATGGGGCTTCATGGGAACTGGGTTACCCCAGAATGATCGTAAATCAGGTGGGACAGCTAGTAATAAAATACTATTACGGCACTAAAGATAAATTAGAGAAATACATTGGAGTTCCTATTATAAATCAAACTGATCAATAATCTGATTTATTAAAAGTATCGAATTGAAAGGGAAGTCGATTAAGATTCAATTTATTATGAAAAATACTAAATTTTATGCTTGTGAAACAACTAATCTTGATGACCCATATACTGGAAAGGAGGAAGTCTGGGAAGCTATATCTCCAAAATCCATATCAATTCAGCAAAACTACCTGAATCCCTTTAACAGCAAAACAAATATTGAACTAGAAATCAATGAAACATGCCAAAAACAAACAGGACTTAAAGTTTACAATATAGATGGGATGGAAATTAAAACATTACTGAATAAGAATTTATCTGCAGGGAGATACAAATTTGAATATTATGTTCAGGATACTCCAGTAGGTGCATATTTCTATCGCTTAACAAGAGGAAATGATACAATAAGTTGGAAAATGACTATTCTAAAGTAAGAATTATTTCAATAATTATTATCAATCTTATATCTGATGAGACAAATTGCGCTAATTCAACCCAAGAACCTTGTGTTTGGTAATGATTGCATAATGCAATTTGCAAATGATTTTAATGCATTAAATCATAAAAGTGTAATTTTTGTGATTGCAAAACCCCTTAGGATTTTATTAAGTAATATTTTGGATAAAATCAAAGAAAGTGGCATAAAAATTACAGTCTGTGAGGATATTCATAAAGAACCAACATTAAGTGATGTTGAGAACATACTATCTAATATCAGTAATCTAAAAATCGATAGTGTCGTTGGAATCGGTGGTGGGAGCGTACTGGATGTTGCAAAAATTCTTGCGGCAAAAATAAATAATCCACAGACAATTTCGGAAATGATTGGAATAGGAAAATTAACAGGACGATCAACCTACCTGTCATGCATTCCTACAACCTCCGGCACAGGTAGTGAAGTTTCTCCAAACGCCATATTGCTTGATGAAAATGATAACATGAAGAAAGGCATTATAAGCCCTTTTCTTGTTCCGGATGCAGTTTACATAGACCCCGCCCTTACCCTGGGCCTCCCTCCAAAACTAACTGCGGAAACAGGTTTGGATGCACTTTGCCACTGTATTGAGGCATATACAAACAAATTTTCGCACCCAATAATTGATCTATATGCGCTCGAAGGAATCCGACTTATTTCAAATAGCTTGTTAAATGCAGTAAAGAATGGAAGCAATCTGGAAGATCGAGCCAATCTTTCCCTGGGGAGCTACTATGGTGGTTTGTGTTTAGGACCAGTAAATACAGCTGCAGTGCATGCATTATCCTATCCATTAGGTGGTGAGTTTCATGTTTCACATGGATTGGCAAACGCAATTTTATTGCCGGCGGTTTTCGAATTCAATTCAAAGGCTGATCTTCACAAACATGCCCAAATTGCAGCTGTTTTTGGAGTGGATAGTTCATTAGCAGAGCCGGAAATGGTGCAATGCGGCATTTTAAAATTGAAGGAATTAATAAACAGTTGTGGAATACCAGATAAGCTGTCTGAAATTGGTATTGAAATATCCATGATCGACAAACTGGCAAAAATGGCAATGGGAGTGGAACGATTACTTAAAAATAACCCAAGGGAATTAACCTTTAACGATGCAAAAGATATTTATAAAAAAATATTCTAAAATAGTAACCATTTTATACTTACAAGGATGAATAAAAAACTTTGCGGTATCGTTGTACCAATGATTACCCCTTTTACCCACGATGGGAAGTTTGATAAATTAGCTGTACAAAAAATATGTCAGCGTTTTGTTGAAACTGGAGTGTCTCCGTTTCTGTTAGGTACAACAGGAGAGTCAACCTCAGTCTCTTCAGCTGATAGCAGACTCCTTGTAAAAGCAGCAGTAGATGCTGTTAAAGGGAAGGTAACGGTTTACGCAGGCATATGTGGGAATAGCGTTAGCAAAAACATTGACAATGCAAAGAACTACATAGATTCAGGAGCGGACGTGCTGGTTTCCACTTTGCCAAGTTATTACCCACTTACACCTGACCAAATGAAGTTATACTTCGAGACTTTGGCGGAAAAGGTATCTAAACCTGTAATAATGTATAATATTCCAGCAACAACAAATATGTCAATTCCACTGGAAGTTGTTCAGACAATGAGTTTACACCCGAATATTATTGGATTCAAAGACTCTAAGCGAGATGCACAGCGGGTTGAACATTGCGCTAAAATGTTCCGGGACCGTGAGGACTTTTCATACTTTTTAGGTTATGCTGCTCTTTCCTCTGTTGCACTTAAGCTTGGTGCGGATGGTCTGGTACCCAGTACTGCAAACTTTGTCCCAAAAATGTTCAAGCAGCTTTACGATTTCTCTCTTGCCGGACAGTGGGAAGAGGCTGAAAGAATGCAGAGCGAAACCAATGAAATAGCACAAATTTATCAAAATGGCCGTACACTTGGAGAATCATTGCAGGCCCTTAAGGTCATGATGAGTGCATTGGATCTTTGCCAGCCTTGTGCTATTCCACCTTTAACAAATCTATCTATTGATGAACAAAATAGTATACTGAAGGCTACAAAAAACATAATCCAGAAGTATCAGATTTTGTAATATAAATTTAAACTTTGATAATAAATAAATGAAACCAGTTATAGGAATAGCGATGGGTGATCCGGCAGGGATTGGTCCTGAAGTAATTGTAAAATCGCTGATTAATAAGTTAGTTTACGAGCGTTGCAATCCCATTGTAGTTGGCGATGCCAATATTATTCGTAGGGCTGTTAGCTTGTTAAAGCTTCCAGTCATAGTTAATGCCGTGTCCAAAGTGTCTGATGCAAAATTTACTTTTGGTACTGTTGATGTGTTTGACCTTAACAATTTCAGCGAAGATTTAGTTTATGGAAAAGTATCTGCAAGAGCAGGGGCGGCAGCCTTCGAATCAGTTGTAAAGGTAATAGAGCTTGCAATGGACAATCAATTGGACGCTACAGTTACGGCACCAATAAATAAAGAGGCGATTCATCTGGCAGGCCATCACTATTCAGGCCATACTGAGATATACGCGCATTATACCAACACAAAGAAGTATGCAATGCTTCTGGTTGAGGAGAACTTGCGTGTTATCCATGTTTCCACTCACGTATCCCTGCGTCAGGCTTGCGACCTGGTTAAGAAAGAACGTATCCTTGAGGTGGTTCAGCTGCTCTTTGAAGCGTGTCAGAAATTTAATATTGTCAATCCCAGAATTGGAGTTGCCGGCCTTAATCCTCACTCCAGCGATAACGGACTTTTTGGATGGGAGGAAGAGAAAGAAATTATTCCTGCAATTGCTGAAGCAAAAAAAATGGGGTATAATGTGGAGGGTCCAGTTCCGGCTGACACGATGTTTTCCAAAGCAATAGGTGGACAGTACGATGGCTGTGTTGCCATGTATCACGACCAGGGGCATATACCCTTCAAAGTAGTTGGTTTTAAATGGAACGAGACTAAGAAGCGCATGGATGTTAAAGGCGTTAACATTACTTTAGGTTTGCCCATTATACGTGTTTCGGTAGATCATGGAACTGCTTTTGAAATTGCAGGTTTGGGAATTGCAAGCGAGGAAGCTATGTCCGTGTCAATTGACTATGCTATAACTATGGCCAAAAATCGAGCGAAGAAATGATAGCTGTTGTTGCAGATGATATAACTGGAGCTGCAGAAATTGCGGGTGTGGGATTGCGCTACGGGATGACTATTGCACTAACTACTACTGCAGATATTGCACCCCCTCTGGTACAACTATGGGTACTTGCCCTTGATACTCGTTCTATGTGCAGCCAGGACGCAATAGCTAAAGTTACCATTACCCTAAGGCGGTTGAAAATGCTGGGAGTAAAGGATATTTTTAAAAAAACAGACTCAGTACTGCGTGGACATGTATTGAAAGAACTTAAAGCTCAACTTGAAGCTGAAGGTAAAAAAAAGGTGATTTTATGTCCGGCAAATCCTCAAGGTGGAAGGCAGATAGTTGATGGCATTTACCTGATAAATGGCATTCCCATCAGTAAAACAAGTTTTGCCAGGGATCCTGAATTTCCGGTTACTACCTCTGTTGTAACAAAAATGCTTGGAGAAGATTTACTTTTAAAAATGGATGTTTCTGTTATTAACGCAACATCCGGAGATGACCTTTCTGAGGCTGCAAAACGCAAAGATAAATATACCATTTTAGCTGGCTCAGCCGCATTCTTTAATGCTTACCTCGCTTACAAGAAGCTTGTACCGGTAACTGTGACAAATAATATTCCAAAATTTGAGAAAGCTCTTTACGTTTTTGGAAGCACATTTGATAAAAGTCGTCAGGCATTAGAAAAAGCACGAGAATCTGGTGCTAAAGTAGCCTATATATCTCCATTATTAATGAATTGTCAGGAAGTGGAGGCAAATATTGAGTCTTGTTTGGCTAACTTAATAGAAACTATAAAATCAGAAGGAAGAGCGATCCTTGCAGTCGGCAATCCCATACTGACGGGAAGAGAAGCTGCAGTTAAAATAAAACAATCTGTTGCATGTGTGGTGAAAAAAGTCTATGAATCAGTTTCGGTGCATGAACTTGTGGTAGAAGGGGGGGGGACCACTTTTGCTATTATTGATGCACTCAATTTCAAACACTTTATTCCAATCAACGAGCTGGCTAAAGGTGTTGTCAGGATGAAGGTGGTGGACAGCGATAATCTTTACCTTACCATTAAACCAGGCAGTTACGATTTTCCCGCAGCAATGTGGACTTTTTCAAAGCAAAACAAATAAACAAATAAACAATTAATTATGGGAACATTAAGCTGGGTTGACTATCTGATCATTATTGTTTCAGTTGGAATTGCAATTTTTATTGGAATGTACTTCTCCAAGAGACAAAAGACATCAGATAAATTTTTTACCGGGGGAAGAAATATTCCACCCTGGGCCATTGGTATTTCAATAATGGCTACCCTGATTAGCAGCGTGACCTTTCTGGCCTATCCTGCTGCGGCTTACAAATCCAATTGGATACTTTTAGTTCAGGGCCTTATGGTACCTATTGTTTTGGTAGGAGTGATCGGTTTTATCGTTCCATTGTTCCGCAGAGCTATCGGAATCAGTGCCTATGAGTATTTTGAAAAACGATTTGGTATTGTTGCCCGTATTTACAGTTCCGTTGCATTTATGCTTATGCACTTTTCAAAATTAGGTACAGTTACTTACCTTTTGGGTCTGGCACTTGGGACAATGATGGGAATTGAAATTCTGCCAATGATTTGGACACTTACCATATCTATAATAATTATAACTTTTTTTGGAGGCCTTGAAGGGGTTATCTGGATGGATGTTTTCCAGGGAATATGGCTTCTGCTGGGAGGTATAATTTGCATTGGAATACTATTATTTGTACCTGAAGGTGGACCAGGTGCAGTTTTTAAGGTTATGAGTGAAGCGGACAAAATTACTATGGGACCTTACGATTGGGATTTCACAAAACTTACTTTTATTGTGATGGCATTAAATGGTGTTTTTTATGCTATTCAAAAGTATGCAACAGATCAGACAATCGTGCAACGATACCTTGCTGCAAAAACAGAAAAGGCAGCCATAAAAGCATCCCTGATTGGAGTGTTCCTCACAGTCCCTTTATGGACAATGTTCATGTTTATTGGCTCTGCTCTTTTTGCTTTTTATAAGCTCGCGCCTGATTTACTGCCTTCTCATATTCTTAGCGAAGGTGTTTTCCCTCATTTTATTACAACACAACTACCTATTGGAATAAAAGGTTTTATTATAGCTGCATTAATTGCAGCGGCTATTTCAACCATTGCATCAGACCTTAACTGCCTTGCCGCTATTGGGGTGGAAGATTATTATGTCAGGTTCAATAAGGATATTGCTGATAAAAAGAAGTTAAATATGGCAAGGACCATTATTGTAGTTTCCGGGGTATTGGCTGGATTGATAGGGACCCTATACTTCGTTTGGGGTGGAGAAGGTATTTTGGGAGTGGTTTTCGGCCTGTATGCCATATTTTCTGCCGGAATAGTAGGCTTGTTCCTGTTAGGTGTACTTGTAAAACGAGCTAATACTAAAGGTTTGTATGTTGGGATGATTACTTGCATCCTTTTTACTGCATATGCTACACTTACAACGACTAAAATAGAAGTTGATGGCGTAAATCAGGTAATGTGGAATTTAGGAAAATATAACTTTCCTCACCATACATATATGCTTGGCGTTTATAGCCACATTATTTTGTTCTTTGTTGGTTGGGTTGCCAGCTATTTCTTTAAGTCTCCCCCGGTAAGTGAAGATCTTACTCTGCATGGATTTCTAAAGAAAAAAGGATGAGTTTACCATAATCTGGAATCCTATTACCCTTCTTTATATTTAATTAATTCAAGTTGATATATTACTAGTGATGCGTTAACTTTTGAAATAATTTATAATAATATATATCAGTGATTTATAAGCGTTCTTTGATTTTTTGATTTGATTTGAAAAGTAGCTTTGCAACCCTAATTGTAAAGCTATGAATTCTGGTAAATATGTATTTTCTCAACTTTTACAGTTCTTTAACTTATGAAGCAGACAGTACAATTATCGAACTGTTTTAAGGCGGATTTGCAAAACTTGATAAATCTGAAATTACGCAATCTTCCACTGCGAAAAAATCTCCAGAATAATCAAAAATAATTATTCGAAAGATACGGATTTTACTAATTATGGATAATATACTATATATAAGTAGTAAAAAACTTGTATTTTCAATCATAAAATAATACAATATTTGCATTTTAAAGACAATTATCAAAGAATCATTTTGTTGGACGTAATACCATAAGTAATTATAGTGTTCGTGTTAACAACAAAGTATTCATCAAAGCAGATTTGTTTTATATATCAGATTTTGAATTATGCGGAAATGCAATTTCCTTTCTGCAAAAATAAAATTACTGCTATAATTAATTCTGAAACAGTTCATGATTTAATAACAAATAAACCCGAAATAATTTATTTTAACCTGAAAATAATGAAAGCTTCGTTTTATATAATTAAATGCAGGGCACTTATAACTTTAATTATTTTAAATAGTGTGTTCTTTAAGGCCATGGCTCAACCTGGAACTGCTGAGGAACCTGTTCGGTTTATCGGAGAGCTTAATATGGATTTTACCCGTCCTGATGGTGGGCTTCCTCCTGTTGTCGGTGTGCAAAATTACCAGGTACTGCGATCGGTAAAGAATGACACTAATCTGGGTGACGGATTAGGTTTTACTTTTCATCATCACCCGATGTTAACATATTGGAATGAACAGTTTTTTGTTCTTTGCAATGCCTGTCCAACTCATGAAGAAAGAGGTCTTACTGAGATACTGCTGATAAAATCTCAAAATGGGAAGGATTGGGGCAAACCGGAAATCATCTTTCCACACCTTATTTACAAAGGTGAACCTACTTTTTGTAACCATCGCATGGGATTCTATATTACTCCCAGCGGAAAGTTAATGGCTTCAACAGCATATTTCCCTCAGTCTGAAATGCCGCCCCAGTCAGGTAGTGAAGATACGGATAAAAAATATTTTGGGGTTGTAGTCAGAGAAATCAAGGAAGATGGTTCCTTTGGTGCGATTTATTTTATTGCCCGGAATAATAGTTTATATAATGAAGAGGACTTTCCTTTTCCCTATTATACTCAATCAAAAGATAAAATTCTTATTGCAGACTGTGAATCTTTACGATCAGATAAACTTATCACATTGCATTGGTGGGAACAAATACGCCCTGAGAATTTTGACTTTCCACCCACTTTGGTATGCCAGATCAAAAATGGAAACAGGAAATTTGCTAAAGCTATCAGTTATTTCCATCGGAATGACTCAACCGTGGTAGCCTTGTGGAAAAGCAGTAAATCTGCCATCTCATACGATAACGGAAATTCATGGTCTAAAATAACCAATCTAAAAACTTTTAGCGGTGGTTATGCTAAAGTGTGGGGACAGCGCACTGAGGACGGGAAGTTTGCTGCAAGCTGGCAGCCCCTGGGTGAAGGTAGTTGGGGACGGTATCCTATGTTATGGGCTACCAGTGATGATGGTATATTCTTCGATAATCCCGCACATATTAACGGGGAAGTAACACGAAGATATGAAGGAGGGTCTAAGAATATTGGTCCCTGTAATTATCAGCGAGGGCTATATGAAGGACGAGCCGATATTCCCGGAGATGATGTTTGGGTGGTTTATTCCATGAGTAAAGAAGACATCTGGATTAGCATGATTCCTGTGCCATTGAAATCAACTTCGGAGGATTTTGTAGATGAGGATTTTGAAGAAATGGACTTAAATGCCGAGGCAAAAGACTGGAATATCTACCATCCTATATGGGCTCCTGTTACTATAAGCCAATTGCCATCTGATAATAGTAAATGCATGAAGTTTTCTGATGAAGACCCTTTTGATTATGCCTGGGCTTTTAAAATATTTAAAGTAAGTGAAGAAAACCTTTCTGTTGACTTCAAGCTTATGGCTATGCAAAATGATTTTGGAAGGTTTGAAGTTGAAATAGGTAATACAAAGGAACTTGATCCTGTTAAAATTATTTTCTCATCCGAAGGCAAAATCCTTGTTTCTGAATGGAAGGGAGAAGAAATTATTGGGAAATATGATCCTGAAACATGGAATGAAATAGAGTTGGAAATAGATATATCTACTAATCATTTTAAAGTGAAATGTAATGGAATAACTTCAGATCAATTTGTTTTTAATAGCGGAGGGACAAAATGGCTCGACAGGGTAACCTTCAGAACTGGATTTAACCGGGGAATCTTAATAAACCCGGTCAATCCAGAAGAAGATCTTCCTTTGGAAAAAGCTGCTATTTATTATCTTGATGATGTAAAAGTGAATGTAAAAAAACCATTGTAAACTCCAACCAATTTATAAATATGAAAATAATTATTAGTTTTTTTTATATCCTTTTAATGGGATCTCTAATTCTAAGTATTTTTAATGCGACAAAATTGGCCGGGCAATCTCTTAATCCCGGAGTCGATATTATTAAAGAACTTTCTTTCGATTTTGTAAAAATTCCTTCCGGAAGCTTTGTTATGGGAGCGGATTTAGATCCAAAGTATATCGTGGCAGGAATGGAGGAAGGTTGGAGAGGGATCCATATCCAGGATGAATTTCCTGTCCGTCGTATCATATTAAGTCAGGATTTTGAAATGATGAAATATGAAGTTACTAACGCTCAATATGAGATATTCAAGCCTGGTCATAAAGAATGGCGGGGAAAATCCTATGACCTTTCAAAAAATGATAATGAAGCATTGGTTTACGTTAGTTGGGAAGAAGCTAAGGCTTATGCCGATTGGCTAAGTACATTAGACCCTGATTATAATTACCGGCTACCCACAGAAGCTGAATGGGAGTATGTTGCCAGAGCAGGAACAAGAACCCCTTTTAGCAATGGAATAAATGGGGATATCTATGCACTGAATCCATTTGATTCCGTTCAGATGAATCGGATGAACTACCAATGGCCCTATCCTTTTACCTGGTCGAATGGTTGCAGAAGCTGGGTAACATTCAGACCTGATGATTGTACCGGTGTGGATGATGTATACCCAAGCAAAACAAATATCAAAGATGCTGATCTTACTATTGGCAATAGTCTTCCAAATCAATTTGGCATTTGCGATATGCACGGAGGAGTAGAAGAATGGGTTAGTGACTGGTTTGGTCTCTATAATCCTCAGGATACTCTTGATCCACTTGGACCCGTGCTGGGGGATTTTAAAGTTTGCAGGGGAGGAAGTCATAATAATCATGTTCAGCATACCCGTTCGGCTAATAGAATGAGTTCTGCTTTGAACGACAAACATTATTTTCTTGGATTCAGACTAGTAAGAACGGCTGATAAAGCTATAACGAAAACGGCTGCAGCA
Organism: uncultured Chitinophaga sp.; assembly: GCA_964404825.1. Lineage (GTDB taxonomy): Bacteria > Bacteroidota > Bacteroidia > Bacteroidales > JACJXF01. The sequence goes on along the minus strand of CAYOLQ010000008.1, from coordinate 55,579 downwards.
GAAAAAGGTATATATCCATGGGCAAATGATGTTTCATCTGCCAGTTATTCCTGGAAAAAGGATAGTGATTGCCCATTTTACTCAATGACATCATTGTATGAACTTGTTCCCATGCTTTCAGACGGTTCTCATTACGGATCAAAGGAACAACTGGTACAGTTCGGTTTCGATCCTGTTAATAAAAAACCTTTGTTAACGGGACCTTTATATACTCATAATCATTCACCGACTTTAGCATGGGCAGAAAATGGTGATATTCTACTATCCTGGTTCTCGGGCGAAAATGAGATGGGTCCCGAACTCACATTACTTGCTTCCAGAGGTGTAAGACAAGGGGATGGTTCCTTAAAATGGACAGCTCCAGCCGAGTTTCTGAAAGCTACGGACCGGAATATGCATAGCTCAAACCTGCTCAATAATTCGGTAAGGCTTGAGAAAGGTATTGATGATCATTTGGTGCTTTATCAGATGGCAAGCATCGGGATCGCAGGAAGATGGGATAAGTTGGCTTTGGGTTACAGAAAAAGCATCGACAACGGAGCTTCCTGGACTCCTGTAAAAATGGTACTGGAGCTCGATCATGCTCTGAACGATGGATGCTCTATGCAAGGAAATATGCTTCAGACAAGCGGGGGTGATCTAATTTTTGTTTCAGATGATGTTTCAGATGATTTTTCGCAAACAGGAAGTTTGGTGATTAGCTCAGACGGTGGTGAAACATGGGAGAGAAGGGGCCATTCCTCTAATACAGCAGACACATCCAGAATCGCGGGATTGCATGCAGCGGTTGTTGAGATAGCCGATACCAACGAAGATAATATTCCGGATTTGCTGGCTATTGGAAGGGATGATAGTAAATATTATTCAGGATTTGCACCTCAGAGCATTTCCACGGATGGTGGCAATACATGGACACGCTCGCCTTCTGTATTTCCTTCTATTAAAGGAATACAGCGCTTTACCCTTTTGAGGTTGGAATATTCCGACAAGTATCCTGACTTTTCGGGGAGTGTCCCCCTGTTATTTTCCGGATTTGCAAATGTTGGTATAACAGGCAAGAACGCAGAAGGGAAAATTGATACCATTCAAGGCTTGTATGCAGCGATTTCTTTCGATGAAGGGAAAACATGGCCTGAGAAATACAGAAGAGTGATAAGTGATGTAAATGGGTCAGAAGAAAAGATAATTACCACTGCACCATGGCAAAGAGATAATATTCTGAGCCGGACCAAAGGTCAGGAAATTGGATATATGTCAGCTGTTCAGACGCCTGATGGACTAATTTATATTACAGATGGGAAAATTGTTTATACTTTTAACTTAGCATGGTTATTAGAGAATGATAGGTAAATTAGCTTTATATTTATAAATATAGACCATTTATTATCCTATACAATCCCACTCCTATTATTTGAAATTACAATTGAAAATCAAATGACTAATTAGACTGTAAAACACTAATTCTAGATTATATAAAGTTAATTCTTGATTTTAACAACTTATACATCTTATATAATTGATTTAATAACGCTAACTAAAATATTTTGGATCATTTAAAGGCACAAATAGTTGTTCCGGACAGCACCTCGTTCAATGTTAAAAGGGGGATGTTGACTCCTGAAACCTATAAAATTCATTCACATAGGAATTTTGAGATTAATTATATTGTGAATGGCTGGGGAACAAGAATTGTCGGGGATAGCATTGAGAGTTTTGCTCCCGGCGATTTTGTAATTATTGGGCCAGACCTTCCTCACTGCTGGGAGGTTAAAGGAGTGTCACAGGGAAAATCTCCAGAATGTATAACCATTCATTTTCATGAAAACTTCTTCAGACTGAACATTATTCAATCTCCGGAATTGCAACCTCTTATTGAACTGCTAAAGTTATCAAGCCTGGGAATTCAATATTTCGGGGAACAAATAATTGATATAGGGTACATCCTTCATAAAATGCTTAACTCAAACAGGTTGAGGAGACTAATATATCTTTTGGAAATTTTTGAAATTCTTATAAGAACAGAGAATAGTAAAGTGCTGGCACGAGCAGGATATCTTGATGAAACAAAAAATACAAATAGTGACAAATTAAACCGGATATATGAGTTTATCATGGTAAACTTTACGAAAAAGATTCATCTTGAGGAAGTCGCTGAGCTTTCATTTATGTCATCCAGTGCGTTTTGCCGGTTTTTCTATAGGGCCACTGGAAAATCACTATTCAGCTACCTGAAGGAAGTTCGCATTGGCTATGCCTGTAAACTTCTTCAGGATACTGATCATTCAATTTCAGATATTTGTTATCAGTCCGGTTATAATAATCTTGCTCATTTTAATAACCAGTTTAAAGAAATATGTAAGGTCTCTCCAGGTCAGTACAGGAAAGAAATAAAATTAGTCTAATAGTTATTCGTATCATTTTTTGTTCTAAGCAATAAATTTCAGAATTAGTTTGCATTCTGACTCATATTCATTTGTGCAGGTTATTTATAACCATCATGCACTGAAATATCAGCATTTTTTAAATCAAATACTGGTATTAGGTGGAATGCGGCATTTATCGTAAATAGTTTATTAACGAATATGTCTTATCAGACATTTCCAACAATCAATATACTATAAAACAAAGGCAATATTGATAATAAATTGCGTAATTCAATAAGGTATATTTGTATGTGTTTAAATTATTAACTCTACTCTCTATGAATAAGTCAGTTTTAAAATTCTTATTGTTTTGCATATGCGCCATATCTTTTGGATATGCCAGCGCTCAAAAAACAATAACCGGCACAGTTACTGATGAAAATGATGTCAAAATGCCTGGAGTATCTATTCTTGTCCAGGGAGCTACTGTTGGAACCATTTCGAATGTTGAAGGCAATTATAAAATTGATGTACCTGATGAAGCTGCAGTTCTTGAATTTTCATTTATTGGATATCAGAAAGAATTTGTTGATGTAGGTAACAGAGGCATTATTGATGTAAAACTTATACCAGAATTACAATCATTGGACGAAATTGTTGTGGTTGGTTACGGAACTATGAAAAAGGTAAATCTGACGGGTGCTGTCAGTAATGTGAAATTTGATGAAAAATTGACCAGCCGTTCCCTGGCAAATGTTTCTACTGCATTATCAGGAATGGTTCCTGGGCTTTCAGTAAGGCAGGGTTCAGGTATGCCTGGGAATAATAATACTGAATTGTTGATTCGCGGTTTGGGGACGGTAAATAATGCCAACCCTTTAATCGTTGTGGACGGGATTCCTGATGTGGATATTGACAGGATTGACATGAACGATGTTGAAAGCATTTCTGTTTTAAAGGATGCCTCCTCTTCATCAGTTTATGGTTCAAGGGCTGCAAATGGAGTTATTCTTATAACTACCAAATCCGGAAAAAATACGAAGCCGAAAATAAGGTATTCGGGTTCCTATGCAATTACAGAGCCAATCAATTTTTACGAAAACCTTGATAATTATCCCAGGACTATGGCACTGCAGATACGCGGGGCAAATGCAGGAAATAAAGCATCTGTTTACCAGTGGGGCTCAATTGAAGAATGGATGGCAAAAGGAATGCTAGATGCTGTTCATTATCCAAATACGGATTGGTACGATATTATATTCCAGAACGGTTTACTGGAGAACCATAGCATTTCGGCGTCCGGAGGTGGCGATAAACTCAGCTTTTTTATTTCAGGAGGTTTATCCGATCAGAGTGGGGTTGTTATAAATAATAATTTTAAGCGGTATAATTTCCGGACAAATCTTGAATATAAAATCAGGGATAATGTTACCGTGGGTACCAAGATAGACGGGCAATGGTCAGAAATGGAGTATGGGATGAGTGATGGAATTGGAGGTTCAGGTATCAGAAATACAAATCCTGGTATAACTCCAATCGATCCCTTAACAGGTCAGTATGGCGGAGCCATGGCTTATGGAGAAAACAGGCAGGCTTCAAACCTGTTGGCTGAATATTCAATTGGCCATAACGAAAGATCGAAAGGGGGTTTAAACGGCAACGTTTATGGAATCTGGGAACCAATTAAAGGACTCGAAGCAAGAATTGACTATGGTGGGATATATGAAAATCAATTTAGCCGTAATTGGAATGATCCTACCAATACCTATAATCTTCAGACAGGCGAAATTGTAAGTATTCTTGTTGGTAATAATGCAGGAATTAGCAACCAGATAGAAATTGAGTACAAAACAAACCTGCAGGCACGTGTTAATTATAATAAAGAAATATTTACAGGACATAACCTGGGATTAATGGTTGCCTATACTGAAGAATACTGGAATGAAAGAGAATTGTCGGGAAGCCGCATGGACCGGCTATACCCAAATATACTTGAAATAAGCGCTGCTCTGCCAACCATCCAGGAAAGCGGAGGTTCTTCCAGCGCTGAAGGCCTGCGCGCTTATATTGGAAGGGCCAATTATAATTTTAAAGATCGTTATTTACTTGAATTTAGTGCAAGGTACGATGGCTCTTCAAAGTTCTCAAAGGGTAACGAATATGGATTTTTTCCTTCTTTTTCTGCAGGTTGGAGAATCTCGGAAGAATCATTTTTCAAAGAACTTCTAGGTACAGTAAACTATGCCAAATTTCGCGTATCCTATGGATCACTTGGTAATAACTCCGGAGTTGGCAGATATGAACAAAGGGAAACTTTTGAAACCACAAATTATATACTTAACAACCAGATCGTTAAGGGTTTCAGCTATTCAAAAATGATTGATCCCCGGTTTTCCTGGGAGTCAACTAAGGTAGTTAACTTGGGTCTTGATCTGGGTTTCTTTAAAAACCTTTTCAATGTTGAGCTGGATTATTACGATCGTTTAACAACAGGAATGATCAGACCTTCTGATCTGTCAGACTTTCTTTTTGGTTACCAGGCGCCTAGGGTGAACGTGGGAAACCTGCGAAACAGAGGGGTTGAGACTACTATCAATTTTAACAAAAAACTTGGGGACTTCCTTATCGGCACAAACCTTAATTTCTCCTATAACTTCAACCGTCTTGAAAAATGGAACGAATATCTGAGTCCCGATAATGTGTTTATTAATATGCCTTATCAATATATATATACATATATGGACAATGGTATTGCGCAGAGTTGGAATGAGATTATTAATAATGCCTATCAGTCAAATTATGTTGCTCCTGGAGATATCTTACTTAAGGATATAAATGGTGACGGAAGAATTGGTGGTGAAGACCAGGTTGCAATGCCACAAAAAATGCAGAATAGACCCACCATTAACTCAGCTTTGACATTTAATCTGGCATGGAAGGGTCTGGACTTTACAAGTTTCTTTTTAGCCTCAGCTGGAAGATATGACTTCTGGGGAGATAACCTTACTACCACAAACCCGCGTGATAACAGGTTTAATTACTCTATGTTTCATTGGACCGATACATGGAACTATTATAACCGGGATGCCACCATGCCACGGCTTACTATTTCCGCCGGAGAGGATGGCGGAAGAAACGGCAGTAGTTCAACTTTCTGGTTGCAAAACAGATCGTTTGTAAGACTGAAAAATGTTCAGCTGGGATATACACTCCCTAAGGTTTGGACCAGTAAACTCAACATGGGTAAATTCAGAATCTATTTTACAGCCGATAATCTGTTAACTTTCACTAAGTGGCAGGGAATAGATCCCGAAAAAGATACTGGCGGAGATGATTTCTATCCCTTGCTTAAAAGCTATGCTTTTGGTGCAAACATTGAGTTCTAGAATACTTTAAAAAGGGTTTAATTTCAAAATACTGAATTATGAACAAAGAATTGAGATATTTTAAAAAATTGGCAGCTTTGATTGTGTTAATAATTATTCTCTCTTCCTGTACGAAAGATTTATTGGAGCAATTTCCAAGAGATGAAATATCCTCAGACCTTTTTTGGCAAAGTCCTGATGATGCACTCACTGCCACCTATGGTGTGTATAATTCAGCCCGGCTCTTGTTCCGGTTCGACTACATGTATGATGGGCTGAGCCCGTATGGACGTTACCGGAATTTAAGAAACTCTTTTGAAATGATTGATAATGAAACTGGTGAAAGTGAACCAACAGGGTCTTTTCTTGCCGGTGGTGGAATAGGTGATAATTTCGGCATGACCTGGAAACTTTGTTACCGTATAATTAACAGGGCCAATTATGTTTTATCATATATCGATAAAATGATAGATAGTGAGAATAATGTAATTAAGAAAACAGAATTGAGAAGAATTCGGGGCGAGAACTACTTTTTACGCTCTTTAGCCTATTTCAGATTAATTACCTTATGGGGAAATGTGCCCTACTATGACTATGTGCTTGATGGGAATGATGATGCCTATACTTTAACTCAAAAATCAATCACTGAGGTTAAGGACTATATTTTGCGTGACCTTGACTCGGCATGTATAACTTTACCTTTACCCTCGGAAATTCCAGATGGTGAAAGGGGACGTGCAACTCAAGCAACTGCCTTTGGTTATAGAGGAAAAGTTAAACTATATTGGGCAAGTTGGAAAAAATATGGATGGCCAGAACTGGAAGGTTTTACACAAGATGTTAGTGAAGCTGAAACCTATTTCGCGGAGGCAGCCGGGGATTTTAAAAAAGTAGTTTATGACTACGGACTTTCATTGTTTGGAGAAGGAGTAATGGATACATACGGTGATAACGAAAATTACAATATTAATGATCTGCCTTCATATTGGCACCTGTTTCAACCCGGGGCAGAATACTCCTCTGAAATTATTTTTTCAGCACAATTTGCAGGACCAGACCTATTCCAGGGAGACTGGCTTACAAGAGGGTTTGGCAACAGGCATACTGTAAACGGGCAAGTCTTTTATTCTCCTACTCACCACCTGGTTAATCGTTACCAGCTTATTGAAACAGGGGACTTTGCTCCACCTGTAGTGCTTTCAAAGGATGAAACGGAGTTAAACGGAGCCATTAACCCACTTACTTACGAAAAGGATACATCAGACGCAAATGCCAGAGGGTTAAGGGATTGGAGGATGAAATCCACAATAATGTGGGATGGACAAAGGTGTTCATGGATTGATCCAACGGGACTCCTCCCTCCCCTTGGAATAGTAGAACTAAAGTGGGGAGACAAAAGTTCAGGTTACATCGACTATGACGATTCAGATATGGGCTATATATACCGGAAATGGGTAAAGCAGGAGGCCACAGGTGGGCGAACTGATGGTTCTCAGGATTTCTATCTAATGCGCCTTGCTGATGTGTTTTTAATGTATTGTGAAGCTAAGAACGAAGTTGAAGGCCCTTCCACTGAACTCGTTGATCTTGTTAACAGAATCAGAACTCGGGGACACTTGCCTGGCCTAGCTCCGGATAAATACAGTTCCAGAGATAATTTCTTTGAGGCAATTAAGCAAGAGAGAATAGTTGAACTTAATGCTGAAGGTCACATAGGTTTCGATATCAGAAGATGGAGGCAACTTGAAGAAATTTATCCCAGCCCTCAAGGTCTTGCTTTTTATGATACTCATGGTACCAGAGATACTGAAGTATTTTTAAATGCGACACCACTTGATTATCAAAGAATGTATTTATTTAAAATTCCGTCTGACGAAATGGAAAGAAATCAAAATCTTAAACAAAATAGACCCTGGCTATAGAATTTCTAACTAACTATGAAATAATTCAGAAAATGAAAATCAAATATTTAATTATAGGAATCTTTGCTTCACTTTCAGTCTTTAATGCCTGTTCGGACTTCCCAATGGATGAAGACGATTTGCTGATAACAACCCAGGATAAATGCTATATTGGTTATTTCTACCTCTATGGCCCTGATAATATCGACTGCCTGATTCAGGATTCAACTGATATTGATACGGTTAACCTTACCATTGATGGCCTTGTGAAATTCGGAACTAACCTGAAGCACTTAAAACCTGCTGCAAGTTTGTCACTGGATTCAAAAATCACACCTTCAATGGGTGTTTGGACAGATTTTACACTGCCGAGAAAGTATACCGTTATTTCAGGCAACCGTAAAATCCAGAAAGAGTATACAATTTCCATACAGGTGCAGGGAGAATAAGATCATTACTTAAATTAATTATTAATACTATGAAAATTATTAAATATTTAATCTGCCTTGTCGCTTTGAGTAGTATAATTTCCTGTTCAAAGGAAAGTGAAAAATTATTAAAAGATGATTTTTTATTGAAAACTGTTTCCCCTGCAGTTGTTGGTGAATCCCTTGAATTTGCCTATGCAATGGCAACTGCTGATGGTAGTCTGAAATCGGCAACAGCTGAAGCTTCAATTGCCGGAGCTCCTGGTACCGGTTTTGACACAAAGTCATACCATGTGGATTCAAGAGGTAATGACATAGGAGTAGTGGTTGCTGATACATCAACACAAAGCAATATCTCAGCTGCAACTTATTCGGCAGATACCTCAATGGCAACGCTTAGATACAAGTATATCGTTCCCGCGGAAGCATCCGGACAAAGTATTTCAATTACCTTTCAGGCAGAATCCTCTGGCGGAGAAATAGTAAGTACTACGACTCCCTTATATAAAATATCTGAAATGGATTTAAAGAGGAATATTATAATGACAAATGATAACGCATGCTATTTTTCCATTGAAAACATGATGGCATATACTGAAGCCGAAGTTATTGCTCAAGGACTTTCTGATAAAATCGATCTGGTCTATTTGTATGATGCCCTCAGCATTGATGGGTTTGCATTCGGACACGCACTTGTTTCTCCAGGCGCTGATGAAAAATACCTTAACGGAAGGATCATACCAGATGGCTTTAAGAAAAACAAAACAAAAATAGAGAAGCAGGTCTTTATAAAAGATATGCAATTAAGCGGCACCTTACCTGCAACTTTCGTGGATGATATAGATCTTAAAACTCTGGACCTGTCCTATGCTCTTGACTTTGCTTTGGGTATAAGCTCAAAGAATAGTGCGTTTATTGAAACAGAAGATGGCAGGTATCGTGCATATCTCTATTTCAATGAAGCAAAAAGCAGAAAGCTGACATTTGGAATAAAAAGACTGGAAATTAAGTAGTCATTTAAATACAGATTTAAAATGAGATGGTATCCATTCTTTTTTTCATTGTTTATTCTGGCTATTTATAGTTGTAAGCCCGATACTGGAAATAGACAAGGTTTGGTTTATGAGTCAGAATTCATTTTTGATGCAAATGAAGTGCCATTTCCAAGCTGTCATGCATCAACAATTGCTGAAACACCCGATGGATTAATTGCTGCCTGGTTTGGTGGAACCAGAGAGAAAGATCCTGATGTTGGCATTTGGCTAAGCAGAAAAGTAGGTGGAGAATGGTCAAAGCCTGTTGAAGTTATAAATGGAATTCAAAATGATTCATTACGTTATCCTACATGGAATCCAGTGTTATTCCTGCAGGATAATACTCTACTGCTATTCTATAAAGTTGGCCCGAACTGCGCTGACTGGTGGGGAGAGTTAATGATCTCGCAGGATTTTGGTCAAACCTGGAGTGAACCTGTTCTTCTTCCTGATAGTATATGGGGACCCATAAGAAACAAGCCGGTTTTACTGAAAAATGGTGAATTGTTATGCCCTTCAAGCACTGAATACAATGGTTGGCAGGTTCATATGGAATTTACAACTGATATGGGGAAATCATGGACCAGAACAGCATCCCTAAATAACGGGGATTCCTTATCGGCTATTCAGCCCACCATTCTTACCCATTCTGATGGTAAACTTCAAATGTTGTGTCGTACAAAAAGCAACAAGGTATATACATCCTGGTCCATTGATAATGGAAAATCCTGGTCAAAGCTGGAACCAACCGCATTGCCCAATAACAACAGTGGTATTGATGCTGTAACCCTGAAGGATGGAAGACACCTTTTTGTTTATAACCATATTGACCGTTCTCTAAGCCAGGGGAAAAGAAATAAATTAAATGTTGCCGTATCTGAGGATGGTATTAACTGGAGTGCAGTGTTAATGCTTGAAAATGATGAAAATACGGAACATGAGTATTCTTATCCTGCAGTTATTCAGACACAAGATGGCAAAATACATATTGTGTACACCTGGAGAAGAGAATTAATTAAACATGTAGTGATTGCCTCTGAGAAAATACAATCAAAACCCATAATGAATGGAGTTTGGCCGGAGAATTTATAGTAAAAAGTTCTATGTGTGATCCAAAATTCGAAATTTGGAAGCTGTTCAAATATAAATAAAAACAATTTATCTTGAAATGAAAATATTCGATAATAATTTTAAACTATCCGGAATTGTGCCACCCTTGGTAACTCCGCTAATAAATAGCAGGGAATTGGATTTAGCAGGTCTTGAGAAACTTATAAATCATGTAATAAACGGAGGAGTTCATGGCGTATTCATTCTGGGTACAACTGGAGAACTATCAAGATTAAGTAGTTCCCTGAAAACCGAAGTAATAAAGAATACATGTAAATTTGTTAGTAAAAGAGTTCCTGTTTTAGTCGGAATCACTGATACTTCAATGCACGACAGCCTAAAACTTGAAAAAATCGCAAAGGAATTTGGTGCAGATGCAGCTGTCCTTGCTCCTCCTTTTTACTATCATGTTGAGCAGAATGAATTGCTGGACTATTTTAGTGAAGTGGCGGCAAGTATTAGCCTGCCATTATATTTATATAATATGCCTGCCAGGACCAATATTTTTATTGAAATTGAAACTGTCAGAAAAGCATCTAAAATTCCCGGAGTAATTGGAATTAAGGATAGCTCAGGCGACCTTAATTATATTGAGGAACTTATTGCTATGTTTAAAGACCAATCTGACTTTTCTGTTTTTGTTGGTCCGGAGGAAATCATGGCTCATTGCGTTCTTCTGGGAGCTGATGGTGGAGTTAACGGTGGAGCAAACTTTTTCCCGGAGTTGTTTGTGCAATTATATGAGGCTGCAAGGAATAAGGATCTAAAAGTCGTGGAAGAACTCCAGGCAATCGTTAACCAAATAAGCAACACTCTTTATAAGGTAGGTAAGGGGAATCCGAATTTCATTAAAATTGTTAAGGAAATATTGAGTCAGAAAGGCATATGTCAGGAAAACATGGCGAAACCATATATTCCTTTTTCATCAGAAGAGAAGCTCCAGATTTCGGAATATTTGGAAAAGATTAAAATACCTTTTACAATTAATAAATAGGATCCATGAAATTAGTTGATATTATTATTTTCGTTGGTTATTTGGTAGGCGTGGTGATATTTGGGAGTTCTTTTTATAAATCCAATAAATCTGCAAAATCTTTCACACTTGGGAATAATAATATCCCCACATGGGTCATATCCATGTCAATCTTCGCAACTTTTGTAAGCAGCATAAGCTATCTGGCTCTTCCTAGTATTGCTTATCAATCAAATTGGAATGCTTTTGTATTCAGTTTATCTATCCCGATTGCTACTTATATGGCAGTTAAGTTCTTTGTTCCGCTCTACCGCTCTGTTGGAAGCCCTTCTGCTTATACTTATCTTGAGCAAAGATTCGGACCCTGGGCTAAATATTATGCATCTGTCATGTATCTTTTAACACAACTTATGCGTTCAGGAACTATAATGTATTTGCTTGCCCTGACTTTAAATGTTATGCTAGGTTGGAACATTGCTGCAATAATCATTGTAACGGGTGTAAGTGTTATGATATATTCCTTATTAGGTGGAATTCAGGCAGTAATCTGGACAGATGCAATCCAAGGAATAATTCTAATAGTTGGTGCAGTCATAGCAGCTATTAAACTTGTCTTTTCAATGCCTGAAGGAATAAGTCAACTGATTCATATTGGTATCGAGGATAATAAATTTAGTCTTGGAAGCTTGTCTTTGAGTCTCACCAGCTCTACCTTTTGGGTAGTTTTGATCTATGGTTTATTTATTAATATGCAAAACTTCGGCATCGATCAAAATTATATTCAGCGCTACATGACAGCTAAGACAGAGAAAGAAGCAAAAAAATCGGCTCTTTTTGGCGGTCTTTTATATATTCCTGTTTCACTCTTGTTTGTATTTATCGGAACCGCTCTTTTCGCTTTTGTTAAAGTAAATCCTGATTTTCTGCCCGCTGGTGTAGATGGGGATAAAGTATTCCCTTTTTATATTATTAATGGACTTCCTGCTGGCCTCACAGGACTCTTAATTTCTTCTATTTTTGCTGCCGGTATGAGCACTATTGCTACTAGTGTAAATAGCTCAGCTACTATTATCCTAAATGATTTTTTTAAGCAGGGAATTTCTGAAGAATCAGTTGAAAAAAAGTCCATGAAAATCCTTTATACTTCCTCATTTGTATTTGCAAGTATAAGTATTTTGATTGCTATTGCTATGATCAATGTCCAAAGCGCACTCGAAACCTGGTGGAAACTTGCTTCGATTTTCAGTGGAGGAATGCTTGGCTTATTTTTGTTGGGATACTTTTCAAAAACTTCAAAAAATCCTGCAGCAGTTACAGGCGTAATAACCGGTGTTTTAGTTATCGGTTGGATGAGTCTGTCCCCAATACTATTTACAGGCCAAGCTCTAAAGGCTTATTCAAGTCCTTTTCACGATTATTTATCTATTGTTTTTGGAACGCTTACTATCTTTTTTGTGGGCTTCATACTTACAAAATTCTTTTTTGATAGAAGGGAAAAAACCAAGTAACAGTTATTTCAGAAAATAGATTCTATGAAGTCCATTTCCTTTATTTTAGGCATGATTGTTCTTCTAACCATGTCTTGTAAAAACACTCTTAAACTTGAAAGCATGAATTCAAATGAGGCATCTCAATGGTTTAAAAATGGTAAGTGGAGAGTAGGATTACCCTCTTCTCCGGATGAGTCTGTTGATGTGAATGAATTTTATAAACAGTTTAAGAAAAACCCAAATATATGGGAAAAGGCTTTTGACTATTTTAAATCGACAGATTTACAAAAGATAGAGCCCGGAAAGTATGTGTTAATCGAGGATAGCTTATTTGTTATAATTGATGAATATGTGACAAAAGATGAGAAGAATGCCAGGTTTGAGGCACATAGAAAGTTTGCCGATATACAATACCTGATATCAGGAGAGGAACAAATCGGAGTACAAGCTTTGGCCAAGGCTGAAAAAGTTCTTCAGGATTATGATGAAACAAAGGATATTGGATTTTACGAGATTTCTGAGAATAACTACCGTAAGGCTGATCAAAAGGTCTTTTTCGTTTTTTTTCCCGATGATGCGCACAAACCATGTGTAAAAAAAGAAACTAATACCATGGTTAAGAAAATCGTTTTTAAAATAATTGTGAATGATTAATCCTGACTGAAATGATTTTTAAAATTGTAACATTCATAAAAAAGTGCCTCCTTGGAATTTTCGCACTGATTTTTCTCGGATTAAAATTAAATGGTCAGTTTCCTGAAAATTTTACATACCAAATAACTGTAAGGGATTATGAAAAGAATTTGTTGGTAAATAAATCCCTCAAGGCAAAAATTAGTATCGTTTCAGAAAAATCTTATGTATTTTATCAGGAAGAACAAGACCTTATAACCAATTCGCGAGGGCTGGTAACAATTCAAATCGGCAAAGTAATCAATAAATCAGGTGATCTAAAATCGATTAACTGGAGTGGGGGTAGCAACCTGTATTATGTAAAAACAGCTTTTGATGCCAAAGGCAATGGAGATTTTTCCATTGTGAATAATAAGCGAATCGGGAGTGTCCCATATACCTTATTTGCCAAACATGTTGCATCCGTCGATGAAAAAGATCCTGAATTTTCTAATTCTGTGGCCAAAAATATTCGTCAGGAAAATCTTGATCAATGGAACTCTTTTGCCAGTGAAAGGCATTACACGGGAGACAGGGTTGGAGGTGGTATTGTTTTCATGGTTGATTCAACTGGAGAAAATGGTTTGCTTGCTTCTTTACATGATATTGGTGGTAAGCTTGTCTGGTCGCCTACCTCTGTTGATATTCCAAATCAGAATAGCTATTCTAATGGAGAAAATAATAGCCATTCAATTGCACAGGAATTGGGAGAAGGGAATTATGCCGTTTACCTCTGCGATACATTAAATCTTTATGAAAAAGACGATTGGTATCTTCCATCTGTAAATGAACTGTCCTTGTTGTTTGATTCCCGCTATGAAATTAATAAAGCACTTGAAAAAGATGAAGCCATCGGTACGGAAGGAATATCCAACAAAACTTATTGGTCTTCCACACAGAAAAATAAGGATAGTTCGTATGTTTTACAAAATGGTATTATAAATGTCATCGATAATGATTCGCTTCATTTTGTCAGAGCTATTCGGCAATTTTCAGGTTTATATGATATAAATAATTATTCATGGATACCCCTGCTTGGACCTGAAGAGGAATTAAAGAGTAATGGTAATGTTAGTATTATTGTTGAAAATGAAGATGGCGATGTAATGGTTGATGAAGACGGTAAAAGGGGAACTGTTTGCCGTCCAATTCCTGAAATAAAACTACCTGTAAAAATTACATTCAAATTACAAACCAAATATGATCCGGGTGCCAGTGAAGTGCCAACTATATTGAGAGGAACAGGTGATTTCAGACTCTGTTTTGGTGGTCCGCCTAAAGGTATTAAGTTAGGCAAAATTCAAGAATCTAATATGGGCGAATTTGAGGGGATTCAATTTCGTATTCACCCGCATTTAGATGAGTCGCCTATTCGTGTTTACACTGGTAGTGAGCCACATACATGTACTTCGATATGGATGCGCTTTATTGTTCCTGATAAGTTAGTTGACGATGATGGTCTGCCCATTACGGGGCTTGCAAGCGACGAATGTCAGGGTCGCGGAAACCAATGTGGTTGGGAAAGAGTTGGACTGTTTGAAAATGGATTTGGACTGGGGAATATGGAAGAAGCTCTTGTTACTGTAATTATTGCGGATCCTGAGATTTCAATTTCAGTTAAGGATAGAACATGGGGTGTAAACATTGATGACTTATTGAATGATAATGATGACATTGTAGGAGATGTCCTGCGTTTTGACAGTATCACATATATGTCAATCAGTCATACAAATACAAGCAGAGGTTATGATTGGATAAAAATATCTGACCTGAAAGTTTTACCTCTGGAATAGTTATTTTATGCTATAAAAATGATTAGAGCGAGAGACATTATTTTGGAATGTTGTTGTTTGCTATCTATTGTGAGTTGTTCACAAGAACAAAAACCAAATATTCTTATCATCCTGGTTGATGATCTGGGTATTAAGGATTTGGGATGTTATGGGCAAAAGTATATTGAAACACCAAACATTGACAAATTAGCAAGCCAGGGTATGCTTTGGGAAAACGCCTATTCTTCCTGCCCTGTATGCTCTCCAACAAGAGTAGCATTGCTAACCGGGAAAAATCCAACCCGGCAACATTTTACGGGTCATATCACAGCAATTGAAAAACATCGTCATCCTGAAAATAGCGCTATCATTCCACCAAACGACCTCATGCATATTCCTTTAGAGGAAATAACCATTGCGGAAGCTTTAAAACCCTTAGGCTATATTTCTGGTAGTTTTGGTAAATGGCATGTGGGAGGAGAAGGTTTTTGGCCGGAAGATCAGGGCTTTGATGTAAATGTTGCCGGTTGGACCCATGGCAGTCCTCCCTCATATTTCTATCCTTATCAAAACATCGAAAGTAGTTGGAATTCTGGAATTCCTACCCTAAAGGGAGGTAAAGAGGGTGAATACCTCCCCGACAGATTGACTGATGAAGCTATTTCTTTTATAAGTGAAAACAGCGAAAAGCCTTTTCTGGTTTACTTGTCCTATTATGCTGTCCATACGCCGCTGCAGGCTCCTGCTGATTTGATTGAAAAGTATAAGGATGTTGTTGCAGGTACAAAAATTGATCCTGTTTATGCTGCCATGGTCGACAGAGTTGACCAAAATGTAGGGAGAATTTTAAAACAACTGGATGACTTAAAACTCTCTGATAAGACCGTAGTCATTTTTACTTCTGATAATGGAGGTCTTGAAGAAGTGACCGATAATGCACCTTACAGAAGAGGTAAAGGTCACTTGTATGAAGGTGGAATCAGGGTACCTTTTATCATGCGCTATCCCGGGAAAATTAAGCCCGGAACCATTTCCTTAAACCGAACTGTCACTCCTGATATTTTTGCCACGGTTATTGATATGGCAGGCAATACAGATTTTGCCGGCTCTGAACTCGACGGACGTTCACTTATTAACGATTTTAATGGTGAGAATCTTGAAAACCAACCAGATTTATTATGGTATTATCCTCATTATGGAATCGGAATGGATCCGGGGGCAATTTTTATATCGGGGGATTACAAATTGATAGAGCATTATGATCCATATAAAGCAGAACTGTTTAATATAAAAAATGACCTTGGTGAAATTTATGATCTTGCCCCGGAAATGCCCGATAAAACAAAACAAATGCTGGACTCATTGCATGCTAATCTGGCCGATATGAATCCAATTATGCACACAGACAATCCTGATTATAAACGAACTGCAGCTATTAAAGGAGAATAGAGTATAAAAATATAAATTGATAATTTTAAAATAATTACACAATGAGCAACAGATTGATTGGTCGTTTACCCAAAATTGGAATACGACCTGTAATTGATGGTAGGGAAAGAGGTGTCAGAGAATCACTTGAAGATCAGGTTATGACTTTGGCCAAAGTTGCCGCCACATTTATTGAAGAAAATTTAAGAT
Organism: uncultured Chitinophaga sp.; assembly: GCA_964404825.1. Classification (GTDB taxonomy): domain Bacteria; phylum Bacteroidota; class Bacteroidia; order Bacteroidales; genus JACJXF01. Next base: position 38,833 of record CAYOLQ010000008.1, on the reverse strand, counting down.
TCCCAAGTGGTGAAAAAGTGGAATGTGTTATTGCCGACACCTGCATTGGAGGTGTTGCTGAAGCTGCTATGTGTGCCGAGAAATTTCAACGGGAAGGAGTTGGTGTATCACTTACAGTTACTCCATGCTGGTGTTATGGTACCGAAGTAATGGATACGGATCCGCTTCTTCCAAAAGCCATCTGGGGATTTAACGGAACTGAACGGCCGGGAGCTGTGTATCTGGCGGCAGCTTTGGCCGGATATAATCAAAAAGGATTACCTGCTTTTGGAATTTATGGCAGAGATGTTCAGGATTCCGGCGATTTTTTTATACCCGATGATGTTAAAGTGAAAATTCTTCGCTTTGTTCGGGCCGGACTGGCTGTTGCGCAGATGAAAGGTAAATCCTATTTGTCAATTGGATATAGCTCTATGGGTATTGCAGGTTCTATGGTTGATTCTAACTTCTTTCAGCATTATCTGGGAATCAGGACCGAATTTGTTGAATCTGTTGAAATACTAAGACGTATTGAAGAAGGGATTTATGATAAAAAAGAATACGAAAAAGCAATTCAATGGACAAAAAAGAACTGTAAGGAAGGTAAGGATTATAATAGTCGCGAAAATCAGGCAGATGCTGAAAGGAAGAAGCATGAATGGGAAACCGTAGTTAAAATGACGCTTATTTGCCGCGATTTAATGATTGGTAATAAGGAGCTGATTAAAATGCATTATCGTGAAGAGGGACTCGGTAGAAACGCTATTCTCGGAGGTTTTCAAGGACAAAGACAATGGACAGATTATCAGCCTAACGGCGACTTTACAGAAGCGATTCTGAATTCTTCGTTCGACTGGAATGGCATCCGTCAAGCCTTTGTGTTTGCCACGGAAAACGATAGTCTCAACGGAGTTGTTATGCTATTCGGACATTTACTGTCCAATACTGCCCAAATTTTCTCTGATGTCAGAACTTATTGGAGTCCTGAAGCAGTAAAAAGGGTTACGAATAAGGAACTAACCGGAAAGGCCAAAAATGGGATTATTCATTTGATTAACTCCGGATCAACAACACTCGACGCTACTGCTCAACAAACAGATAGTTATGGGAATCCAGTTCTTAAACCATATTGGGAAATAACTCCTGAGGAAGCCCAAAAATGTCTGGATAATACCGAATGGCCTCAGGCTGTAAGAGAATATTTCCGTGGTGGTGGGTACTCCTCAAAGTTTAAGACAGCCGGAGAAATGCCGGTTACCATGTCACGTTTAAATCTTATAAGTGGCCTGGGTCCGGTGTTGCAAATTGCCGAAGGATGGACTGTGGAGTTACCTGATGATATTCATGCTATACTTGATGCACGCACGAATCCAACCTGGCCTACTACCTGGTTTGTTCCAAGATTAAACCAAAAGGACTCTTTTAAAGATGTTTACTCTGTTATGGCCAGCTGGGGCGCAAATCATGGTGCTATTAGTTATGGACATATCGGCGCAGATCTGATCACTCTGGCCTCCATGCTGAGAATTCCTGTTTCTTTGCATAATGTGGCCGATAATGATATTTTCAGACCAAATGCATGGATGGCTTTTGGAGAAGATAAGATGAGTGCTGATTTTTTAGCCTGTAAAAATTATGGCGCACTTTATGGTCATTAAAAACCTGAAAATCGGATACTAATAATTAACTGTAAATAATTGCTAATGAATATGAAACAATTGAAAAACAAGCTGATCCTCTTTTATTCTATTCTGATTGTTTGCAGCAAGTTGGCAGGACAATCGGATTTAGTTCCCCTTGGAGGAGATGGCCTTTTCAATGATTATAGCATCAGTTATTCCATTGGCCAGACATTTTATACTGCGGTCTCTCAAAAAGGATATTATGTTTCATTTGGAGTTCAGCAACCCTCAGTTCATAATCCGGCCAACAATCTAATTGAGGAAACTGTTGATGTAAAAGCTGTTTATGCCCTCTATCCGAATCCTGTGTCGGATCATTTTTACCTGGAAGTTAATAAGGTTGATAATTCCTTTATTCTGATAAAGTTATTTGATGTTAACGGCAGAGAACTATTGTGCAGCGAAATTCCGGATATTAAAACCAAGATATCAATGCAGAATTATCCTGTTGGGAGCTATTTTCTTAAAATATTCTCAATTGAAAATGAATTGAAATCATTTTTAATTATTAAACGATAAAAAATGAATACAAAGTATCTTTTTCCGAAATGTGTTTTGATATTTTTTTTTAGATTCCTCGCCTTAAACCTTTCCCTTCAGGCACAAGTTCCCCAATTTATAAGTTATCAGGCAGTGATTAACGATTCAAATGGTATTCCTGTTCAGGGTACCATTGGAATCAAAATAACAATAATACAAGGCTCCGAAACAGGTGAAAGTGTTTATAGCGAACGTCAAACTGTAAGCTCAGATGTCAATGGTATGATTAGCATTAAAATCGGAGACGCTGAAGAAATATATAAAGGTAAGTTTGATACAATAGATTGGTCGGCCGGACCTTACTTTGCTAAAGTTGAGATATCTCCAACCGGTGGATACCTTTACTCTATTTCCACAACAAATGAATTATTAAGCGTCCCTTTTGCCTTTTATGCCCTGCGTGCAGACAGTGTAAAAAATAGTTATATCGAATCTGATCCTGTTTTCTCAGCTTCAGCAGCAAAAGGCATTACCGGAGAAGATACTGCCAGATGGAATTCATTTTCCAGAAATTCTATTTTCAAGCCGGGAACATTGCATGAAGGAGGAATAATTTTTTATGTTGATCCCTCAGGGGAGCATGGTTTGTTGGCTTCTCTGAATGATATTGCGGATCAGGTATTTTGGTCAGCTACCACCAACAGCATCGGGAGTAGCAGTTCTTTTAACGGTGCGGAAAATGCCGGCAAAATTGTAAATTCACTAGGTGCAGGTGAATATGCTGCTTATTATTGCGATACGCTCAGCATTGGCGGATACACAGATTGGTATCTTCCTTCAAGTGATGAGCTCTTTCTTTTATTCAAAACAAGATACTATATTGATAAAACTCTTGAAGAAGATAATGATGATCTTACTTTACCCCTGTCTAATGTATACTATTGGTCATCAACAGAGGCTACAGCGACAGATGCTATACTTTTTGAATATGGAAACAGCAGGAAGGCTTCAAAATTAATTTCCGGTGCGGTAAGAGCTGTGCGGGCATTTTAAGCAAAAAGAATTTGGACAAAATACCATATTGAAACGCAAAAATATTTGAATTGAAGCGAGATATACTATTGTATTTTTGTAGAGTTGGAAGATTTAATTCAGATAGCTAATTTTTATTAATCAACTTAAATTACAAACTTATGAAAATGAAATTCTACACTAACCAGAAACTCAGGTCAGTAATGCTGGTATTTTTTGCATTTCTACTGTCCTGCTCTTTGAATGCCCAGGTATATACCGATACCACAAACCTTGTTGCTGATCTGGAAGCTGGTCTTTATGAGGAATACATCTTAGCTCCAGTTTCAGTTACTGATACTTTTTTCCTTCCAAAACAAGTTACATTATCAACTGATGTCGTGATTAAGGCTCTTGATAATCTCGGTTTTAAACCCGTATTGACTGGAAACGATAAAAGTCTACCCAGTTATCTTTTCCTGGTAGCTGGCGTTGAAGGAGGTGCTGATATCCAACTTGAAGGAATTCATATAACCGGTACACGAAATGATCAGAAATTAATAAGTAATGGAACCTTTAATATTAAGTCGGAAAATATTAATTTGTCTGTAATTAATTGTGATTTTGTAAATATCCAGGGATATAACGCCATTGCTAAAGTTTATAACAGTGGGGGAAATATAACATTGGACAAGGTACTGGTTTATAATTGTGGTGGGAAAATCATTCAGGTAAATTATAAGGATGACCTCAGCACAGTAAATTATGTTCCTCTTATAGGCGATTTGACCATAACAAACTCCACTTTTGCTAAAATTTACTCCAGAATATTTTTTGAACTTGGAGTCGGTGATGTTGGAATTGATGAAAATGACCCAAGTATCAAGCAAAGATTTAATGCCGGGGCTACTAACTTAACCATTGATCATTGTACTTTTTATGATCATATCGATGTAAATGTTATGCAAGGCCGGGCAAAATATGAATTTGCCGGGGATCAGACAGCCATAAAGGAAAAGCTGACTATTACGAATACCATATTTTCCAATATGGATAAAAATCTTAACGCCGACAGTGCAACAATAACAATTTTTGACTACAACTATGTGGCTGGTTTTGGCAAGGCCCTGGCTGCTGAAGAGATTGAGGATTTTAATGCAGAATATGGTGCAACAAATACGGTTACTGTTGATCCGGTTTTCGTTGATACAACTAACGGAGAATGGAATCTTACCTTGCAAAATGAAGCTAATATGATTGGCAGTAATGGAACACCCATTGGTGATCCAAGATGGTGGGCAGGAATATGGTATCCTACCTCAGTTAATAAAAACCTTGTGAACACTGATATTGCTCAAATATATTCTTTCAGCAATATGGCAATTATTCAGACAAAAGAATTGGTAAATGGAAGTATCTCTGTATTTAATATTTCCGGTCAGCTTGTTTGCAAAACAGCTATTCTATCAGAAAGAACTGAAATAAAGTTAAATAAAGGCTTATACCTGATTAAATTTGATTCGAATATTGGCAGCAAAACACAAAAAGTATTTGTTTTTAGTTAGTTAGCTTGATAAAAGGAGAAAGAGCTTGAAAGTGATTTCAGGCTCTTTTTTTTATTTATTTAGGAACGCGGGATTAGCCAATAAGTTCTTGTGTAATCAAAATACTATATTAAGATGCAAGAATAACATATATTATACACTGATAGTTGTGGTAAGTTTGTTAATAAACAGTATGTTTTGGTATAAGTATTCAATGTTATCGATTTCATGCCGTCTGAAAACCATGTTATTTTTTTATCCTCGAATATTAGCGTAGAAACAAATATTTCAGCCTGGGGCAGTTTTAAGCATTTATTAATTCTTATTTATTTATAATGGCAAAATATTTTTCTTTTTCGGTTTTAGTGTTTGCCCTGCTTAGAATTCAAATATTTGCGTCGGGAATTCCAAGACCTGAATATCCCAGGCCTCAGTTTGAAAGAACTGACTGGATAAACCTTAATGGAAAATGGACTTATAATTTTGATTTTGGAAATTCCGGAAAAGAACAGAGCTTTCCTGAAAGTAAGGGTTTTTCCGACAGTATTCTGATCCCTTACTGTCCGGAAAGCATTCTGTCAGGGGTAAATCATAAGGATTTTATTAATCACATATGGTATCATCGTCCGGTTAATATTCCATCCTCGTGGACGGGTAAAAGTGTAATGCTAAATTTTGGAGCGGTAGATTATATCTGTGAAGCCTATATTGATGGTATTTTTGTTGGCAGGCACTATGGAGGAACCACTTCTTTTTCTTTTGATATTTCTCCATATGTAAAACCAGGTTACACACATAACCTAGTTGTTCATGCTGAGGATAATACCAGATCAGGGGAACAAGGACTTGGAAAACAAAGCAAAGAATTTCAGCCTGTGCGCACCAGATATACAAGGACAACCGGAATATGGCAAACAGTATGGATTGAGGCGGTTTCTGAATTTGGATTAATTAACTGCCAGATCATACCTGACCTTGATGAGAAAAAGTTTGACTTTATTCCCGGATTTTATAAGACAATGCATGATTACAAATTCAAAATCAGCATTTTGGATGAAGGGATTATCGTTGGAACAAAGGAATTTTCTGTTGACAATGGAAAAATTTGTTCCATCAACCTAGTTGATGTTAAAACATGGGCGCCGGAGAAACCTTTTTTATATGATATCCTGTTTGAAGTGACAGATGATTCAGGAGAAACTATTGACAAGGTAAAATCATATGCCGGAATGAGAAAAATCCACATTGAGGGCAATAAAGTCTTTCTGAATAATATACCTTTTTATCAAAGATTGGTCCTTGATCAGGGTTTTTATCCAGATGGAATTTGGACTGCCCCTGATGATAAATCTTTAAAGCGTGATATTGAACTATCCATTGCCGCTGGTTTTAACGGAGCCCGTCTGCATCAAAAAGTTTTTGAGGAACGATATCATTACTGGGCCGATAAATTAGGATATATAACCTGGGGAGAGTCTTCAAGTTGGGGTATGGATGCAAACAATGAGATCGCGGCCAGGAACTTTATTTCGGAATGGACAGAGATAGTTGAGCGCGACAAAAATCATCCATCCATTATTTTCTGGACCCCTTTTAACGAATCTATCTTTACACTTGAAGAAAGTGTCAGATTTGATGTGGAAAAGCGTAAGCAACATGACAGGCTTATCAGGGATGTATATGATATTACCAAAAGAATTGATCCAAACCGACCGGTTAATGATGTAAGCGGCTATCTGCATATTAAAACAGATATATGGTCGGGTCATTTATATGAACAGGACCCGGGAAAATTCAGGAAACAATTGGAATCCGTGGTTGAAGGAAAGCCCTACACCGGACACAGGGAACATTGCTGTGCATATGAAGGTGAACCATACCTGTTGGATGAATTTGGGGGGATCAAATGGAATCCGTCTCAACAAGATAATTCAAAAAAGTCGTGGGGCTACGGAACTCCGCCTGCATCAATGGATGAATACTATGCCCGACTGGAAGCACTAGTGAATGTTGTTCTTTCCCTCAATGATTGTGTTGGGTATTGCTACACTCAATTAACTGATGTCGAATCGGAACAGAATGGAATCTACTATTATAACAGGGATTTGAAATTTGATATGGAAGTTATTCGTAAAATATTCAGTAAGAACCCTTCACACTTGTAATTTTTAATAAATATGAAAAACAAAACCTTAAAATTTGTCTTATCATTAAGATATATTAACTTCATTTTAATTATAAACCTCATAGGATTATTGTCGATAAGTTCAGTTACATTCTCTAATGACCGGATTGACCTAACAAATGCAACTATCGTAGCAACTTCTGAAAGCTCCTTTAATATGAGCGCAGCACGGTTCCTTCAGCAGGAAATTTTTATAAGAACAGGCATAAGTCTTAAAATTTCTGAAGAATTGCCTCAGGATCAGACACCTGCTATCTTACTTTCGAATAAAAAAACATTTCTGTTACCTAAGGCCTTATCTGTTCCGGCAAGACCCGAATCCTATGCTATATGGGTTGATCTTATCCAGCGAACTGCCCCTACTGTGATGGTTATAGGACGCGACAATAAAGGTACCTTATTCGCAGCGGGGAAGTTAATACAGTTCATGACTTTATCGGAGAATTACATTTCCCTTGATAAAAACCTGGCCTTAGCTCAGGCTCCTGTCGATAAAATAAGAGCTCAGCAAATAATTACCAATACTCAAAGCGAAGATGGTTTTATGGATTGGGAAAACTTTGATGATGTTTCACAGTTTATAAGGGATATGATACTGACCGGTACAAATGGTTTTGAACCAACAGAACCTGAATTGGTAGATGAGTATTTAGAAGAATTGGGAATCGATTTATTTATAAAACTCAAGTGTCAGGATATTATCGATTTCGATCTGAAATCTGATACTGAGCTCATAAATCTTTATACCGACCTTACAGGTATTGATCATATTACAACTTACGGAGGTGATGCCAGTGGAGCCGTAAATCCTATGCTCTTTTTCCCACAGATGGAAAGAGTGCTACCGCTGATTTTAACAGGTCAACCGGATGTAAAATGGTGGTATTCAAATCAGTGCCTTGATGATCATGCAAAAGATTATGACGATTATATTTTTGATTACATCAGGGAAAACAGACCAGCCTGGCTTTATGGTATGGTTTACGGGCCATGGACAAAAAGGGGGATAAAAGAGATCAGGGAAGACCTGCCTAAACAGTATGAGATGCGTCATTTCCCGGAAATTTGCCATCCGCGATGGTGCCAGTATCCTGTACCTGAATGGGACAGAGTATTTTCCATTGTCTGGCCAAGAAATCAAAGCATATATATGATGCCTTCCATGATGAATAGCATTTACAATGCTACCAGAGAAAATACAATCGGAAGTTTACCCTATAATCATACCGGGGTGTATAACGATCTCAACAAATTTGTATGGTCTGCCAGCGCCTGGGATCCTGAAGAAAGTGTTGAATCAATTTTAGAAAGGTACGCAAAACTGTTTTTTTCTTACGATTTTATAAAAATTCCCGGCATTTCTGAAGTTAAAAATCAGCCCAATATTGAACAAAGGATTGAGATTGCTACCCAAATGGTGCTTAAAGGTTTGCAATTACTCGAGCAAAACTGGACAGGTCCATTAAAAGATAATACCAGCACCGAAGAAGCCTTAAGTCAGTGGCAGATTATTGCTGACGGTATTGGGGGGCCACAAAATAACTGGAGGGTTGAAATGTTCCTATATAAGGCCAGAATAGATGCACAGATTAAACGAAAGTACGATTTTGAAATGCAACTGGAAAAAAAGGCCTATAGTTTCCTGTCTGAAGCAAGTGAAATTGGAATTAAAAAGGCAATTGATCTGGCTAAAGCTGAACTTGCCAAAATTGAAACCGATTTCCAGTCAAAAGATGATTTTATCTCAGAGTGCAAGTCCATGGGGCTTTCTGATAAATTTGGAGATTTTCCTGATATTGCTAATAATATCTATTCAGCCTTTAACGACCGGTACTGGCTTGAAAAAGAATTGGAGTCAGCTAAAACCATTGAACAATTAAGTGAAATAATCAACTACGAGGATCCGGGTGAAGGAGGCTTTTATGATAATCTCGGTGTGGCAGATGAACAGCCCCACCTGGTAAAAGTATTAAGATGGGAGGAAGATCCCGGTTTTGTTTATTCTTCCATAGAATGGGTAAATAATAGTGCTGACTCCGACAACAGACATTCACAGCTAACGCATGCTTTAAGCAGGTATGATTCAAAATTAGTAATGAGATGGGAGAATCTTGATAAAGAAGCGTACTATAAAATTGTTGTGGTTTATAACGGTCCTTTTGGAGCTAAAACGCAATGCTATTCGAGTGAAGGAATCAGAATTCATGACTTTTTGGAAAGTACTAAAAGTGATCGGTTATCATTTCCTGTCCCTAACGAAGCTACAAAGGATGGCGTTCTGGAATTACACTGGACTCAGGAACTGGAGGATATAACAAGGGGCGTATCGGTTTCGGAGATATGGCTTAAAAAAGACTTGCATTAATATCGGAGAATTAAATTAAAACTAATGAAATGGTTTCACAATACACCATAGGAATAGATTTTGGTACCGATTCAGTAAGAGCTCTCATTGTAGATGTAAAAACAGGGGATGAGATTTCTGCTTCCTCATTTGAATACCCCCGATGGAAAAAAGGACTCTACTGTGATGCTGTAAAAAACCAGTTCCGGCAACATCCCAAAGACTATATTGAAGGTCTTGAACATGCCGTTAAAGGAGCCTTAGCAAAAGTATCGGTTGATATAGCTAAAAATATTGCCGGACTTACCATCGATACCACCGGTTCAACAATAATAGCCGTTGACAAGGAAGGTATTCCCTTGTCGATGAATAAGGAATTTGAAGAGAATCCTGATGCTATGTTTGTTCTGTGGAAAGATCATACGGCCATTAAGGAAGCTGAGGAGATAAACCATTTGGCTGCCAAATGGGAAACCGATTTTACCAAATATGAGGGTGGCATTTATTCTTCAGAATGGTTCTGGGCAAAAATTCTTCATATTTCCAGAAAAGATAAAGAAGTTTACAAAGCTGCATATTCATGGGTGGAGCATTGCGACTGGATGCCAGCCTTGCTCACCGGGAAAATGGAGCCGGAGAAAATCAAACGCAGCAGATGTGCCGCAGGTCATAAAGCAATGTGGAACGAATCCTTTGATGGCTTGCCTTCTGAAAGCTTTTTAACTGCACTTGACCCAGTTCTGAGTGGTTTGCGCAGTCGGTTATATCGTGAAACCTATACATATGATTCTGTAGTTGGTAATTTATCCAGGGAATGGGCTGAAAAACTTGGTTTATCAGCAGACGTAATTATCGGGATGGGTGGATTCGACGCTCATTTAGGTGCTGTCGGAGCTGAAATTGAGCAATATTACTTATGCAAGGTAATGGGAACATCCACCTGCGATATGGTAATAATGCCCAATGAAAAATATAAGGGTTCTGTAGTTCCGGGAATTTGCGGACAGGTCGATGGATCGATAATTCCGGGCATGATTGGCATGGAAGCTGGGCAATCAGCTTTTGGGGATATATATGCCTGGTATAAGGACCTTCTTATGTGGCCTGTTAAGCAGGTTCTGGCTAATACAAAAATGGTGAGTATTGAACTGCGCGAAAAACTTATTGATGAAATATCAGAAAACCTTATTAGTGAATTATCAAGGGCAGCAGAACGGATCCCAATTTCAGAGAGTGGAGTACTCGCAATTGATTGGATGAACGGACGACGCACTCCGGATGCAAACCAGAACCTGAAAGGAGCTATTGCAGGAATTAGTTTGGGAACCGATGCTCCTAGAATATTCCGTGCTCTTGTGGAAGCAACTGCTTTTGGCTCAAAATCTATCATTAAACGGTTTCTGGACGAAGGTGTCCGTATTGATGGGGTAATTGCATTAGGTGGGGTGGCTAAAAAATCAGATTTTGTTATGCAAATTGTTTGTGATGTGATTAATATGCCCATAAAAGTCGCAAAGTCTGAACAGGCTTGCGCTCTTGGATCAGCAATGGCTGCATCTGTTGCATCGGGTATTTATGAATCAATTGAACAGGCACAAAAAGAAATGGGTGGGGGCTTTGAGAAAATCTATAATCCAGACCCGGTAAATGCAATAAAATACCAATCTCTATTTAAAGCATATAATGGCCTGGGTAAGTATGTTGAAGATAATATGAATATATAATTCTGCTTGTTAAGGTTGTTAGTTTTGGGATCAAAATCTCATAAATAATAAACGATATTAAATGAACAAACTTACCGGTAACTTATTATTCGTGGCCGCAGTAACTAACTTCTTTACAAGCTCTTGTAAACATGGGGGTACAGAAGAACTGAAGCCCAATATAATCATAATTTATACCGATGATTTGGGGATTGGAGATGTCTCTTATACCAACGGAAAAGTTATCCCGACACCCAATATTGATCAACTTGCACGTAATGGCAAGATATTTACCCAATATTACACTAATGCTCCCGTTTGCTCGCCCTCCCAGGTTGCGGTAACAACAGGTATGTATCCCATCAGGTGGAATATTAATACTTTTCTCAACAACCGGAAATTCAATAGTGACTGTGAACAGTCTGATTACCTCAATGAGTCAGCAACAACCATTGCAGACTTCTTTAAGAATGCCGGGTACAAAACCGCCCACTTTGGGAAATGGCACATGGGGGGAGGCCGGGATGTAAAAAATGCCCCGTCAATTGCTGAATATGGCTTCGATGAGTTCTCCTCAACCTGGGAGAGCCCGGACCCGGACCCTGTAATTACATCAGCAAATTGGATTTGGGATGAGAATGACAGAATTAAAAGGTGGAACCGCACTGCTTATTTTGTGGATAAAACTTTAGATTTTCTGACAAGGAATCCTTACCAGCCCTGTTTTGTTAATCTCTGGCCAGATGATATCCATAGCCCCTGGGTCCCGGATGAAGCAATCCAGGAAGATAAAACGGAATGGTACAAAATATCCAGTCTCAAGCCTGTTTTATCAGAATTTGACAGGCAGATCGGTCGTTTGATGGATGGTCTCAGGCAACTGGGGCTAGAAGAAAATACCTTGGTAATATTCACCAGTGATAATGGTCCCCAACCTGGTTTTAACCGTTTGCGGACCAATAATTTAAGGGGCACTAAGAACAGTCTGTACGAAGGCGGAATTAATATGCCATTTGTGATGCACTGGCCAGAACGGATTGCTGCAGGCCAAATCGATTCACTCTCAGTTATATCGGCTGTTGATCTTCTTCCTACCCTTTGCAGTATTTCGGGGATTGGGATTTCTTTGGAAGTGAAAATTGATGGAGAGGATTTTAGTAAGGCGGTCTTAACAAAAAAGCATTTTGACAGGGAATGTGATTTATATTGGGAATATGGACGTAACAGTTACTATAATTATCCTGATTCAGCTAACCATAGCCTCCAGCTTTCTGTTCGCCATGGCCAATGGAAGCTATTTACCAACCCGGAAGGAACACAGACTGAGTTATACGATTTGTCAACTGACTTAATTGAAAGCAAAGATTTGTCAGGTGTTCAGCCAGAACTATCAGCCAGCTTGAAAAATAAATTAATAAACTGGTATATTAAAAACGACAAGGAATTTATAGTTGACAAGAAAAATAGTGCTGATTAGCTCAGGCTTTTTAAGTCTATTGATGAGATTCAGCATGGTTGGTATTGATCCAAATCCAATACAAAAAGCAAAAATGCATGAAAAATATTTCAATACTATTTTTATCAGGTGCATTAACTTCTGGCTTGTCATATGAAAACAGGGATAACTCCAATTTTCACGAAAATACAGAAGTTTCGGGTAGGTTTCGGAATTTAATTTCAAACGCAGAAGACCCGAAGAATGCTTCTGTCAAAAAATTGCCGAATATAATTTTCATTTTGGCAGATGATCTTGGGTATGGTGACCTCGGTTGTTATGGGCAGGAAAAAATACTTACACCAAACATTGACCAGCTTGCGTCAGAGGGAATGAGATTTACCAGCGCATATGCCGGATCAACGGTTTGTGCACCTTCCCGATGCAGCCTGATGACAGGTTTTCATAATGGTCATAACCGTATCAGGGATAATTTACCACAGGGAATTTATTTGCGTCCTGATGATTTTACAATTGCCGAGCTGCTTAAACAAACTGGTTACAGAACGGGTGGTGTGGGAAAGTGGGGACTGGGAATTCCAGGGACCTGGGGGTTGCCCAATTATCAGGGGTTTGACTATTGGTATGGACATTATAACCAGGACCAGGCTCATTTCTACTATCCTGATTTTCTTTGGGAAAACGATAAACTGGTTTTACTCCAGGAGATGTCTTTGGTTAATGGTGTTGGTGAAATGAAAGGAAACCGCGGAGGTGAAAACATGTTTTACACTCAGGATCTTTTCACAGAAAAGGCTATTGATTATATTAAGGCTAACAAAGATCATCCGTTTTTCCTTTTCGTTTCATATACAATCCCCCATTATTCTGATTATCCAAAAGAAAGTCCGGATCACTATCTTGTTCCTGATGATAAACCTTATACAAACCGGAATTGGCCGCAGAGGGCTAAGAATTATGCGGCAATGATTACAAGAATGGATAAGGATGTTGGCATATTAATGAATTTAATCAGGAATCTTCAGTTAGAAGAAAACACACTTATTATTTTCACGAGCGATAACGGGCCATATAAAGAAGTGCCCGAGCCTATTGAATTTTTTAAAAGCAATGGAGCCTTTAAAGGAGGTAAAAGGGATTTATATGAAGGGGGTATCCGGATTCCTTTTATTGCGAAATGGGAGAATGTAATAGCCGCTGGAAGTGAAAATAGTAAGGTAATTGCCTTCTGGGATGTGCTTTCAACTTTTGCCGATATTATTGAATATCCCGATGAGATCAAAACTGATGGGATATCATTTCTGCCAGATCTTACCGGGAAAAAGGTCAAAGACCATCAATTCCTCTATTGGGATTATGGGCATGTCCGGAATACTTATAAGCAAGCAGTCCGCTTTGGAGATTACAAAGCAATAAAAAGTGTTGAAGGAAAGACTGTAACTATTGAATTGTATAACCTGACCAATGATCCCGGGGAAACCTATAGCATTGCCACAGAAAACAAAGATTTAGTTGAGATTATGCTCCGCTATATGGATGAGGCATACGCCAAATCTGATGATTATCCGGTAGAATTGCCCTTAAAACAGTTAAATCATTAAAGCATAGTTAATATATTGTCGATCTTTGCTGAATTTCTTCCAAAAGTGCTTGCCGATCTGAAAAATATGGATGCCAGGGAAAAAATGGCCTGGGCTGACACTTTGGCCGGCTTGTGTATTGCTAATGTTGGAGTTACACTCCCTTCATGGCATGGGTATGTCCATTGGCGGGATGTATCCTCATATAGCCCACGAAGAAGCTCTTGCAATAGTATACCCTACATTTGTCCGGTTTACATGGAAATCTGCAATCCCTCAGTTCTCAAAACTTGCAAAAATACTGAATCCTGATCTTAACAGTCTGACTGATGTTCATTCAGCAGAAATGGCAGCTGAAGAAATGGATAAATTTCTGAAGAAAATTGGATTGTGGATTTCTCTGAAGGACAAGGGAATGCCGGAAAGTGAAATGGAAGCCCTGACAAAACAATACAAGGTACTCCCGGATTATAATGGAAATCCCAGAATTGCAACCGAAAAAGAAATATTTAATTTGGTTGAGCAGAGTTATAACAAATGATGGCGTTTATTGCTTAACAAAATGATAAAGCAATGGCTGCAGATAGTATTTAAGTAATGATAAAAAACATCATATATTACCCCAATGCATAGATATTTAATAGTAAGCTTTTTCCTTTTTAGATCCTTAGCATGTATTTTGGCTCAGGAGGCTAAAAATGACATTCCGGTTGCATGGTGGAAATTTGATTCTGTCAATAATAGTAAAACAATTGATGAAGTAAGCCTAATTCAGGATAGCATTTCAGGATATTTCAGCTTAAAGAATGGTGTATATGAAAAATCTTTACAATTGGACGGTTATACAACAAAAGTTGTACACAAAAGAGACTCAATGCTCCAACTTACAGATGCACTTTCTCTTGAAGCATGGGTCGCACTAAATTCATACCCCTGGAATTGGACTGCAATTATTGATCAGGGTGGAAATGAACTTCCACATATTGAAGAAGAATTACCTGCTGAAAATCTCAATGAACTTTCTCCGGGTTTAATCGGGGTCCAATTTGGCAATCCAAAGCTTCAAAGAGCCCAAACAAAAATTGAGCTACTAGCCTCAATGAATAATTGGACAGGTGGCATGAATAATTGGACAGGTGGCATGAATAATTGGTCGGCACGCTGGCGAGGATATATAAGGGCACCAGTTACTGCTGAGGTGATTTTTACAGCTGATTCTGATGCAGGTTTACAAATCAAAATTAATGAGAATTATATTATTAACAGCTGGAATTCAAAAGGTATACGCACAGGTGTGATTTCAATGATAAAAGGGGAATGGTATCCTGTTATTCTCATGTACAGCCATGATGGGGGGAGTTCATTTCTTAACCTCTCATGGAGTTGGCCTGGTGAAATTACACATGCTATCCCGGTTGATGCATTAGGTTATTGTGAACGCGATGCTCTAATGGCTCGCAGGGAGATTATCCCTCCCCTGGTTAAAGAAAGCAGTTTTGAATCCCGCATTTTTTTTGGAATTGATCCACATGGCCATCTTGGATTCCGTATAAATGTAAACGGGAATCTATTTGAATGCATTTCTGAGGAAAGTCTCCCCCTTCTTAAATGGTGTCATGTCGCAGCGATTTATAGCCAGGAACGAGGAATGGAAGTATTCATTAACGGGAAAGAGGTTGGGAACCTGAAAGTTAAGGGAATAATTACTCCTGAAAAAGCATCTGATTTGTTTCTTGGTAAGAGTCACTCCAATTTAGGCCCTGTTGGATCTGAACGTAAGGAAAGCGCTGGTATTTTATCACCAATGGTGATCGATGGATTATTGGACGAAGTCAAGATTTATGATATTGCCTTACCTCCGGACAAAATCAATAAATCTTATAAATCTGGTAAACCACAGCAGATTCAGCCATTAGGTTGGCGGAAATTACCGGCAGGACCGGAAAAACTCATAAAGAAATTCGATGCGGTTTACACACGATTAAATTACAGAGAAGATTGGGAATCTAAATGGAGGGTTACAGAATATCCGGATATATTGATACATTTTGATCTACTGCCAGTCAGGTACATCTTTTGGCGAGGTACGGGTTATGGGGGCTCCTGGGTTACTGAGAATGATATTTGGATGAGCGATCAAAGCCTTGAACGTGCAAATAGGGGGAAGTCCAAATGGGGTTGTTCTGAGCATATGTCGGATAAGCAGGCAAGATATTCGAGTGTCCGGATTGTTGAAAAAAATGATGCCCGGATTGTTATCCAGTGGCGCTATGCAATCTCAGATATCAAATATTCCATTTTTGGAACCCATAATGGAGCAGGCTGGGGTGAGTGGGCTGATGAATATTACTATATATATCCCGACGGGATCGCAACTCGTTATCAAATACTATTTACCAATTATTTGAGTCATGAGTGGCAGGAGACAATAGTTTTAAATCAGGCGGGCACAAAACCCGAGGATAATGTTAAACTTAAAGCGATGTCTCTTGCAAACATGAAGGGCAAATATAAAACCTATACCTGGAAAGATGGGCCACCCAAAGCATTCTCAGAGCCCGAAAATATTATTGTTCAACTTGTAAATCTTAAATCTCGCTATAAGCCATTTATCATTTTTGAACCCGGACCCGGAACAAAGCCTTTCACCGGATCTGTAAGGCCTGAATATTCTCACTTTCCCTGGTGGAACCACTGGCCTGTTTCGCAACTTCCAAATGATGGACGAATGGCAATGGCACCTGACCGTCCATCTCACTCCAGTCTGAGCCAGTCTGTTGAAGCATCACAGGTGATCCATATAAATGATGATAAATCGTATTCTGTTGTAACTTTAACCGGGATGACTGATAAACCGATTTCTGATATAATTCCATTAGCCCGTTCATGGAATAATCCGCCTGAAATAACGTTAACCAGTGATGATTTCGATAAAAAGGGATATGATAAAATTCAGCGCGCATTTGTATTTTCAAAAAAAGATACAAAAGCTGCATCTGAATTAAATTTTGCAATTGAAGCCAATAAGGATGCTCCCGTTAAAAATCTTGCACTGGTAATTAATGACTGGGGAGAATTTGATGCCGAAGTGAGAATAAATGGGTTGAAGATGAAAAAAAGTAAACTTTTAAGGATAGGCTACATTGAAAGAATGGAAGGAAGAGATCTTATAATATGGTTTATGCTGGAAACAAATAAACCATTGAACATTGCCATCAAGCCAATTATAAAATAAGAAATGGAGAAACATGTTAAATCAATATTAAGGAGATGTTTTTATTTACTATTGATCCTTTTTATTTCAAAAACAATAACTGCTGAAGAACAGGAGCTGCAAAACAGTAAACCAGTCTTTCTGCCTTCCGGACCTTTTTCAAGTACTAAATTCGGTGCATTCTATACTAAACTTCTTTTTGAACCTCATTGGGATAGTTTATGGCCGGTAAGTATTGTAGCTGATGTGGTTGTAAGGTTTGACAATAATGAACCACGATTCGTATTCTGGAGAGGCACAAGTTATATTCCCTGCTGGGCTACCTTTAATGGTCCCTGGTTTACCAACGAATTTTTCGAGCGTCGTGGAGGGGCAAAAAGTGGAACTTTAAGTATGGTTGAACCAATGTCTGACAAGCAATGTCGTTATTCAAATATCCGTATTATTGAAAACAACGATGCCAGAACTGTAATTCATTGGCGTTATGCTCCAACAGATTTGAATTATAATCTCGCATATATTGATAATGCTACCCAATGGGGTGACTGGGCAGACGAAATCTATGTTATATATCCAGACGCAGTTGCCATCCGTAATGCAACGATTCATACCTCATCGATTAATGATTGGATAGAATATCAGGAGAGTATCGTATTAAATCAACCAGGAACATACCCTGAAGATAACATTGATGTTGATGCAATAACATTGTTGAATTTGAGTGGTGAAAGTAAAACCTATTCCTGGACGAATGAAGGTTCACCTGAATTATTAAATCCCCCTGAAGAATTTTGTATTCAAAAAGTAAATTTTAAATCGGAATATAAACCATATTCAATTATTAATCCGAAAGGAGCCACAATTGTTTCCTATGGCGGTCATGCACCGGGTTCTTATTTTAATTTCTGGAATCATTGGCCTGTTTCACAGGTAAAATCTGATACCAGAGTTGCTGATTCAAAAATATGGCCCTCTCACACCTCACTTTCACATTTGACATGGAAAACCTTTCATGAAGATCAGGATTCTAAAACCTGGATTATGATGAATGGAATGACGAATGATTGTGATAATCATTTAGTCTCATTGGCTAAATCCTGGATTAGCCCCCCGCAAGTTAATATAATCCGGGGATCCTTCATAAATGATGGATATGACCCATCACAGCGGGCTTATATTATTTCCTCAAATGCTGCTCCGGGAAAGTCATTCCTTAGCTTTGAGCTGCTTTCAAATAAGGTATCACCAGTTATTAATCCGGCTTTTTTAATAAAGGGCTGGTACAAAAAGGATCTTAGTATCAGAATAGATGGAAAGCCTGTTTCCAGGGGAAATGACTTTCGATATGGTCAGGTTAACCGGGAGGATGGTTCTGATTTGATAATATGGCTCAGGTTAACCTCCACAAATAAAGTTACAATAGAATTTTTTTAGGTAAATTTGTAACTATTCAGGTGCCAATACTTAAATATACTTAATGCTCTGTAATTAGGGCACTATTGGAAGTGTGTCAACAATCAGGCAGAAATTAGAATTACTTAATACCAATGCAGAACAGATGTTTATCTCCACGAAGGTATATTTTCCCATTGCTTATCCCGGCGGACGCGATCATCCTTTCTCCGATGTCGTTTCGTGCGATGGGATCGAAAATTGGGCCGGGTTCTATTACGGTTATAACACCTTCGTCATTTGGCATGTAGACTAAACCATTTGCCAGCACAGGAGATGAATATTGTTTGCCCATGTTTTCCACCCAAAGTGTATCGCCCGTTTCAATTTTAGTACAGTGGACCATGCCATTGGTCATAGTTGTATAAAGATAATCATCGGTACAAATCGGTGATGGTACATACATGCCTCCAATTTTGGTCTGCCAAACCACATGACTTTCAGTAACATCACCGGAGCCATCAGGTTTAACGGCTTGTAAAGTTCTAATGGGCCAGGCACTACTTAAAAGTAATACTCCATTTTTTTCATTATAAACCGGTGTGGAACAGAAATCTAATTTTTCTTCGGAACGGTTTATATACCAATATTTTGAGCCATCATCCGGATTAAATGAAGCAATTTCTTTATTGCCCAAAAAAATCATTTGCATTTTACCTGCCATCTCCTTGAAAATCGGAGTACTCCAACTGTGGGAAATATTTTCCTGCATTTTTTTCCAAACAATATGCCCATCAGTTTTGCTCAGAGCTGCCAAAAAATGATCTCCCATACTATTACCATTAATATATACCTTATCTCCATAAAGTGCAGGAGAAACACTGAATCCATGCGGACTGGAATACTTACCGATTCGTTCCATCCAGACCTGATTTCCTTCAAAATCGTAAGCTGCCACAACAACATTATCAACCTCAAGAAATGAAAGATAAACCAGTGTACCATCAGTTGCTGGCGTGCCGGAGGCAAAACTATTGTCAGCATGCTTTCTTTCTAAGCTATCCTTAACCACAGTTCTTTGCCACAATAATTTGCCATTATTACTATCATAGCAAAGTAGAATTTTCTCACAGGTTTCGGGTAATGCTGACATAGTAAAAAGCTTATCCTCCCATATAATAGGAGAAGAATGACCAACACCCGGGATGGGACTTTTCCACAAAACATTTGTAACAGAATCCCACTTAACAGGTAAGTTGGTTTCAATACTGGTTCCATCCCCATTTGGACCACGCCAGTTTGGCCAGTTTTGTGCTTGAATTGCCGGAAAGCTTTTTATTAAAAGGCATGAAATTATAAAGATTGAGAATTTGAGTTTGGTCATTTGATTAAGTTTTATATTCTAATATAGCTTATTTATTTTTTATCATTGGATTACATTTTTTCTTAATATAGCTTATAAATATGATTGGGATGAAAATGCTTGATTACTGATTTTACGATGAAGTGGTTTGTAATAATTAAATATTATTTAAAGATTTTTCGGATTTATTAGTTGATTAAAATTATCAACTTCTTTAGCAATTCAATACCTCATTATAATCAATTTTATATAGTATATTCTTATTTTATACATGTTTTAACAGGATTACTCATTATGTAGGTATTGGGAAATAGAATTTCACAATTGGATAATAAAATATATTAAACAAGCAAAATAGGATATAGACAGTGCTTAACCATTTTGTTAATTGCCAATAATTGTTGTCCGGTAAAAAATTTAAAAGTGAGATAGTTTGGCTCAGGTAAAATACAACTGAAAGAGTTACAATTGAAACTTAATAAATGTAATTAAAAGACAATACGATAAGATTGGCAACAGGCTCTTAATTTTTGAAAGTGGCGGGTCATTTAAAAATAGCAATACCAGAATAATTTGATAATATGGGAGAATTTCCAGATGATAAGATCTGAATTATTTAAAAATCGTTTTAAACTGTTATTCCTAATTATAATTCTGCTTGCCTTTGAAATAAAGGCTCAGGAAACTATCTTATTATCCTTTGATTCTCGTTCAAATATCGACAGTATAAAAATTGAAAATCTTAATAATCTTAGTTATGAAACTTTAAAGGGAATTAACTTTATTGAATTGCAGGTCAATTGGCCGACCACAGTCGAAACTGCAACAAATAATGACAGATCAAATTTTTATCCAAATCCTTTTAAAGATCAGATAAATTTCGAGTTTTCGTCAATGTTTAAAGACAATCTTACAATAGCTATTTATGATTTAACAGGGAAGTTGATAGCACAAACAAATCAAAATATCAATCCAGGTGGAATTAGTTTTGTTTTTAATCCGGGTAATCCAGGTGTATACATATTAAGGGCCAATTCCGGTTCAGAAGTTTATAATGCTAAATTGATTTGTCTAGAGAGTAATTCTGGCAAGGTGCAATTAATATCTTCAGGAACGACCAGTTCGAATAAGGAGAAAAACAACTACTTAAAGTCAGGTTCATCGAAAACTTCAGAAAATTTAACTGTACAAGCTGGAGATTTATTTCGATGTACCGGATATTCAGCTAACCAAACCAGCGAAATATATGATGTTGTATTTTCTGATAAAAGTTATGTATTTGCATTTGGAGATGGGTATTATCATTTAAAGAAACACATAATTCAAGAATCTAAGCCCTGTTTTATCGATATAATTTTCTCTGTTTCTGAATCAAACAATAAAGGAATTTGCCACTTGAATTCTGGAGATATTGTGGTTTCCGAAGACAATGTGATTCTATCGCCAATTGAAATATATCAGCATGTCTTTAAAAGTGAACAAGTTTCAATATCTAATAAAATCGTTTTATTAATCGATAAAAGTGTCGAAAGTTCATCGCAATTTGAAAATATTAAAAGTGCTGCATTAAAATTTATCGAAACCATCCGGGAAGGTCAGGAAATTCAAGTATGCGTTTTTTCTGATTCAATCGAAATCCGACAAAAATACACTTCTAACAAAACCTTGCTAAAAGTAATGAATAGCACTCTCCGATCTGGATCTAAAATTAGAAATCTCTATGGAGCAGTGGAAACTGGTTTATCTCAATGGTCAGATGTCATTAATCATTTTAATCTAACGCTGGGGTCACTTATTGTTTTTTCCTCCGGTCAAAATACGATGAACGCAGCAAAATTAAGCGATTTCATTGCATACCGCGGGGATAAAAAAATATATGCAGTTGATTTTGGAAGTAAAACAGACTCCAGTGATCTTAAAGCAATAGTGCATCCCGGTGATTTCTTTCCTGTTGAAAATATAAATACTTTGGATGCTGTTGTTGCAACAATACAGTCAGATATTGCTAAAACTTCAAATAGCTTTTACCGCTTAAATTACATGTCAGGCAAAAGAGGGGGAGAACATAATTTGAAGATTACATTAAAGGAGAATACCAATAATGACACAACTTCCTGTATTATGGGAACGATAAGTGCTGAGGGTTTTAGTTCTGCTTCACCGGGAGTGTTTTTAAATATAGATGATACATTGGAATATGGGAAAGATACCATTCGTTGTTTTATTTCCAGATACACCGGTATTAGCTTTGCAGGAGATACAGATGGAGTAAACATTTACAGCACTCAAAGTTTAAAATTATATCCGGTTACCTTCGGTGCCACAAGCACTCCCATATATTCATGGAAAATAAACAAGAGTGGTGTTTGTGACATTATTGAAATCTCTGCAAGTGAAGCTATATTATCCCCAAAAAAAGAATTAAGGGATACTGCAATTATCACAATAAGAGATGAAGCTAATGATTATTCAAAAGATGTTGTATTTATTATTTACCCCCCTGAATTTCCGCAAGGACAGGGAGTCGTTTTAGCACCGATAAATGACTACGAGTTAAATGAAATTTCAGGTATGGCTGCAAGTGTGAAGAATCCTGGACATTATTGGGTTCATAACGATAGCGGGGATGATGCAAGGATATATCTCCTTAATACCTCAGGAAATACCGTGGCAACAGTAAAAATTGCCGGAATTACAAGCCGCGATTGGGAAGATATTGCCATTGGGCCTGGTCCAGTTGATGGCGAGACTTATATTTACATAGCTGATATAGGCGACTTAGATAAAAAAAATACTCTAAAATTTATCTACAGGTTTGCGGAACCTCTAATCGATACGGCACTGTTAAGACAATCAATCAACATCGAACGAAATTTGGTTTCGCAATTTACCTATCAATATGCGGATGGTAACCGCGATGCTGAAATACTAATGATTGATCCATTAACACGAGATTTGTTTGTTGTTACCAAACGAGAAGAGCAAGTGCAGATTTATACTTTGACTTATCCTCAGAGAGACAATGACACTCTTATTTTAATAAAATCAACAGTTACTCTTCCATTCAGAATGACAAATGGTGGTGATATTTCGGCTGATGGGAAAGAGATTCTTATTAAAAACCTGACAACAGTTTATTATTGGAAACGAGAAGATAATGAATCGATATTAAATGCTTTGTCTGGAAAAGCAATACAATTACCCTATATAATAGAACCTCAGGGAGAAGCAATTGCCTGGCGCAGAGATGGAATCGGATACTTAACCGTTAGTGAGGTAAAAGATAACATCAGACCTTTGTTATATTTTTATAAACGATGAACAATATTATTAGCATTTAGTGTGAATAAATATATCTGCCAATGTTGTATCCAGGCTTCCCCGATGAAAGAGCCGATTTACAAGTAAAAAAACAAATATGGGATTCGATATTCCCCGAAAAACTAATAATTGATGGAAATAAATAACAAACCCCGAGAATCAATGAAGAGTTCCGTCTTATTTTGTTAATTGACAATATGAATCTTGATAAAAAAACGGACAAATCTCTGAATTTTTAGATTTGTCAGCTCACACGAACCTGGAGGGATTATTCGTCCCGCAAGCGGGCCTCATAAGCTCGTCGTTCCTCCTAGGTTCGAACCCCGGGTTCGCATCCCTTCCAGTAAAAAAACGGAAACCCTAAGATTTCCGTTCCTTATTGACCCTATCTGGATTCAAACTTAAATCCATCAGATTGCCGAAGCCACATGCTAATTTATGAGTTCCACAATTATCATTGATTTGATTGTTATAATGTAGCAATTTAAAACATGTCCCGAATAGACTTCAGAAAGTGTGGGATTTTCTAACTCCAGGCTTGGACTTAATGAACACGTTTATATTATAAATCTAGAAAATGATATATAATAAACCAAATTGTCGACTTTTTAATATACAAGGATCACGAAACGATAAAAAAAATCCAATAATTTTTAGATGCGGAGATTTATTGGATATAGACTATTAGATTATTGAAGTTAAAAATGCAAACGAGTTTCTAAGGATTATTAAGTCATTCTGTTAATTTGAAACAAACTCAAATGAGGAATTGTTGATATATTTATAATTCCTAAAGGATAGCATTATAGAATTAATTGCAATTAATCGCAATAATTATTATACTAATTGAAAGAAAAAGGTTCTATAAACTTATGTTTATCCCGATTTATTTCAATTAGTCACAATTAATCGTGATATATTAATAATATTGAATTTTGTATGCCGAAAAAATCTTTAGGAGTAAAAATTGTTTATCATGAATTTCTGAGGGGCCTATAGAGAGTTAGGTAATGAGAATTAAATTATAATCTCAGCTTGAAATTACAGAAGACTTAACTGTCTTCAATATTGCTCTATATCTTTAGAGTTTAGTTTTTGTGATTTGTTTCGCAGGAATATTATCAAACCGATGGTAGCACAAGTAAAAAGTAATAATCCCCAGGGGAATGTCGATTGATTATCCTTAATATTGGCTACCTGGAATTCCGGATTATTACCAGGAACAGAGGGCTGTAAATTTTTTAAGTTTTTTAATGGAGGAATAATACCTAGATTTGAATTATTCTGCTCAACGAACATTTTGTGGAAGTCAAGTGCATTCATCTGTAATTTTTTTTATTTTGATACGGTTATTATAAATGGTGTACGAGAATTCAAATACCCTGTATTCAGTTGTATTTTTAACTTTATCAATATTTATAAGTCCCTGGTTGTGATTGAAATCCATCCCCAGGTCATTGGCAGTTTCTATTGAGATATCATATAACCCCATACGAATTAGATTTTTAATAACATTATAGCTTTTGTATAAACCGGGTTCCTGCTCTTTTTGTTTTTTCTTCTCATTAGCTTTTGCATCATTTCGGTAAGAATATCCGCAATTATTTGAACAAAAAATTGCTCCTTTATTCCGGGTTGTTGGAATAGGATTCTTACAATTTTTACAAAACCGGATTTCGAATCTGTTTTTCATTATTTCACGAATTTGAATTTTTGAATCAAATCTGCATTATTCTGGGACATTAATTTTTTACCGGATAAAGGAGGTGGTTCATAATTCAGCAGGTCTTCAATCCGGCAATTAAAAAACCGGGCCAGTTGTGCAAGATGATCAGCTGGCATGCTATACATGTCATCAATCCGGGTATACAGGTATCTCAAAAATGTCCTTGAACTAATTCTTAAAGCCTTAGGCAAGGTTTTCAGATAGGTTTTATATTCTGTATGAGTAAGTGACTCCAGTTTCTCTTTTATTTTGTACTTAAATTCAAAATTTTGTATCATCTTTTTGTTGAATTGTAAATATTTTCATAAATTAGTAAAATAATTGCAATAAATATGCATATTAACTATTAAATGTAAAATAAACTACAAATATAAGTAACATTAAATACAATTTCAAATGTTAATTGGAGAAAAAATAAAAATTATTGCTGGTTCTAAAGGTGTTTCAGTTCTGGAACTGGCAAAACGCCTGGGAAGGACAAGACAAGGAATATATGACATTTATAATTCCCGCGTATCGGTAAGTGTAGATCAATTGAAAAAGATTGCAGAAGTATTGGAGGAGCCCATTCTGAATTTCTTTGTTGATGACCCGGATTCCTATTACGATATGATACCCCAGGTCATACCTATGCGTGAAATTGTAAAGCATATTCAACAGGTTCATGAGCATGCCACAAGGGGAGAGGGAATGGTAAATCTGAGGATCTTCCGGACAAGGGATGGAATGTATATTATGGAGTCGGAGTTCCGGAAAATGCAGAATGAATTAACAAATGAAGAAATCGAAAAATATGCCCGGCAAATTGAAGAAACTATAAAGGCTTGTTCCCCATAATTCTTTTTAATAATTGAGATTGCAAACGCAAAAGGTTTTATCTTTGTAAAAACAATTCCTGCGCCAAAAAAATGCTGTTTTGCGCCAAAACATAAAACCCAAATAATTAATAATCAATCATATATAACAAAATGAGGTATAACCCCATCTTCCACCCAGATAATAGAAAATCCCTGTATTTATAGGGATTTTTTT